>JBGTHU010000059.1:0-6298 GCA_041745975.1 Mariniblastus sp. | reverse complement strand
TGCTCCGCCCGCATGAACTAGTTGAGCTCCCCTTGATTTCGACGGGAACATCTGTTGAAACGGAGGTGACGGAAAATGATGCGCGTGTCCTCACCCAGATCAACGATCAACACTTCAAGGACCTGCAGTTGCCGATTATCGAGGAACGCTTTGTCGAAGCCAGTGATGGGGAGCAGATTCATTGTTGGGTGATTTATCCACCTGGGTTCGATCCCCAGTCAGACAAAAAATGGCCCTTGCTGACCTATTGCCAAGGAGGCCCACAATCCCAAATCGGCCAATGGTTTTCGTTTCGATGGAATTTTCACTTGATGGCCGCCAATGACTACATCATCGTTGCCGTCAATCGACGCGGTTTGCCCGGCTTCGGTCAAAAATGGAACGACGACATCAGCCGGGATTGGGGTGGACAAGCGATGCAAGATTTGCTGTCCGCCACCGACCACATGACAGCGCAACCTTTTGTTGATCCGAAACGAGTCGCTGCCGTCGGTGCCAGCTTCGGTGGATACTCAGTCTACTGGCTAATGGGAAATGCCCAGGATCGATTTTGCGCCATGATTTCTCATTGTGGTGTTTTTAACCTGGAGTCAATGTATGGGTCTACGGAGGAACTGTTCTTCGTCAATCATGACCTGGGCGGGCCGTACTGGGCTTCCCCCGAGATCCAACAGCAATTCTTAAAGTTCTCCCCCCACCAGTTCGTGGGTAATTGGAAGACGCCTCTGTTGGTAATTCACGGTGAAAAAGATTTTCGAGTCCCGATTACTCAAGGAATGGAGGCCTTCACCGCGGCGCAAGTCCAAGGGGTTCCCTCGCGGTTTCTCTACTTTCCCGCCGAAGGTCACTGGGTTCAAGGCCCCCAAAATGGAGTCTTGTGGCATCGAGTATTTTTTGAATGGTTAGATCGATTCTGCAAATCGGATGATTGAAACCAATCTTTAGTCCAGACACCCCTCCGCTGTTTTACCATGAACCGCAGACTCGATCCGATTCAAGCCCAGCTTCTGCTGTTGCAATGCACCGGCGACGAGATTTGGAGCGAGGCAACCTGTCGAGAGCAGGGGATTCCGGAAGACTGGATTGCTGATTTGGTCGATAATTTTGAATCGGGGTTTGATTCGGATCGCAATACGATCTACCAGCAAAACCAGATGGTCAATCAGTATCGTGGCGTGCTTGATTTGCACCTGGCCTATAAATTGGCCGCGTATTTGGGAATTGACTGGGAGCGGGCAACCTCGCATGCCATCGGGCGTCGAGCTGAAGTCGCCGCGCTCCATGCTGAACTGGACGAGATCTAGGCTTCTCTGACAACGCCTAATCCCTCCCGCTGGAGGGCACCGAATTAGTGGCTGTTTCGCCCCCTTTCAGCCCGCGATAAGGAAAACGATTTCGCTTTTGTGGCCCGAGGCAGGCGGTTTAATCATCAGCGACTTGTATCGATGTCACGTTGTGGTGACGCCTGTGGTGACGCAACCGGGCGGCACTTTCCATCGCACTTTCAATCACGATTCAAAAGCCATCCACCGCAAGCCAATTCATTCCCAAAATGAAACGCCACCTTTACGATGCGGGGCATGATTGTTAACCTAAGCAGTAAAATTTGATTCCAAAAATAAAAACCAATGTTATCAAAGGTCGTCTCAACGATTTTTTAACTTACCAACTTTACAATGTGGCGCTGTGATCTTAAAGGCAGCGCAATACCCTTAAAATTTATTAACCCAGGATTGTTGTTCATGTCAAAATTTGTTTATTTCTATGGTGGCGGAAAAAAGATGACCGAGGGCGATCGTTCGATGCGCCAACTTCTTGGTGGCAAGGGAGCCAACTTGGCTGAAATGGCCAGCGCCGATATTCCCGTTCCCCCCGGTTTCACAATCACCACGGAAGCTTGTTCCGAATACGAAAAAATAAATAAGTTTCCAACAAAAATGTTGGATCAAGTTAAATTCGAACTTGCCAAATTGGAAAAGTTGGAAGGTAAAAAGCTTGGTGATGAGAGCAACCCACTGCTGGTTTCAGTACGCTCGGGTGCCGCTGTTTCAATGCCAGGCATGATGGATACCGTGCTGAATTTGGGGATGAACGATAAAACCGTACTCGGTTTTATCAAAAAGACCGGAAATGCTCGAGCCGGATGGGACTGCTATCGCCGCTTTATCGACATGTTCGGTGACGTCGTGATGGGGCCGACTTCAACATTGACCCACCATCATTTCGAGGAAGCCTTTGAAGCGCTCAAAGCCAAATACAAATGTGTCAACGATACCGAGTTGACAGCAGAACAATTGAAAGAGTTGGTTGAAGCATACAAACAGATTTACAAAAAACATGTCGGTGTGGATTTTCCCCAAGACCCCATGAAGCAATTGGAATACTCAATTGCCGCCGTGTTCAATTCATGGCGATCCGAGCGGGCCGTTAAGTATCGAGTCCTCAATAAAATCATTGGCCTACAGGGAACCGCCGTCAATGTCCAGGCAATGGTGTTCGGCAATATGGGCGATGATTGTGCCACCGGTGTGGCTTTCACACGGGATGGATCATCCGGAGAGGCCAAGCCGATGGGCGAGTATCTGATCAATGCTCAAGGTGAAGACGTCGTCGCGGGAATTCGTACACCCAAAAATTTGGACGATTTAGAAAAAGAATCGGACAAGGGCTTGGTTAAAGCCGGCAAGCAGCTGTACAAGACCATGGCAATGCTGGAAAAGCATTACAAATATCCCCAAGACGTCGAATTCACGATTGAGCAGGGAAAACTCTACATGCTGCAGACTCGCAACGCCAAACGCGTCGGTTTGGCCGGAGTCCGTTGGGCTGTGGAAATGGCTACAGGAGTCGATGTCGTCACCGGTGATAAGCTTCCCAAGTTGCTCAATCCCAAATCGGCTTTGCTGACCGTGACAGGCAGTGACCTGGAACAATTGCTGTTTCCCATTTTCGATGCCAAAGTCGAAGCTACCAAAACGACCGTCGCCACCGGGCTGCCAGCAGGCCCCGGAGCCGCTTCCGGTATGATTGTATTTGATTCCCATCGCTGCGAAGAACTAAAAAAGAAAAATCCACAAAACAATTACATTTTAGTTCGACACGAAACCTCGCCGGAAGATGTCGGCGGGATGCACGCCGCAGCCGGCATTCTGACCACCACCGGTGGCATGACATCCCACGCAGCCGTGGTCGCCCGTGGCTGGGGTAAGTGTTGTATCTGTGGTGCTGGTGAACTGAGGATCGATTACAAAAAGGGAACGCTCAGCGTTGGTCAGCTCGTTTTCAAAGAAGGTGACGTGATCTCCCTGAACGGTTCCACTGGCAAAGTTTACGAAGGCGATATTCCCACCGAGTCGTCTCCTGTCGTTGCCGCTTTGGTTGACAACAAGAAAGCTGCCCAAAAACATTGGATCTTCAAGCTGTACCAAACCGTATCGCAATGGGCCGACGAGTTTCGCGAGATTAACGTTCGCACCAATGCAGATTCACCTGCCGACTCCAAAGCTGCCATCGCTTTCGGTGCCGAAGGGATCGGCCTCTGCCGCACCGAACACATGTTCTTTGAAGGGGATCGCATCACCGATGTGCGCCGCTTCATCCTCTCCGATAACGAAAAGGATCGAAATGCGGCGATCAAACGCTTGCTGCCACACCAACGAAAAGACTTCGAAGGAATTTTTAAAGCGATGGCTGGCAAGCCCGTAACCATCCGTTTGCTCGATCCTCCCTTGCATGAATTCTTGCCCCACAGCGAGGCTGATATCCAAAAAATGGCCAAAGAAATGGGCGTCTCTCTGGAGAAAGTTCAACAGCGCGTCAAAGACTTGCACGAATTCAACCCGATGCTAGGCCACCGTGGTTGCCGCTTGAGCATCACTTATCCCGTACTTTGCGAAATGCAAACCCAAGCCATCATCGAGGCCGCCGTTAAAGTCGCTCAAAAAGGGACGGAAGTCTTTCCCGAAATCATGATTCCACTCATCGGTACAAAAGCCGAACTTGATTTCTTGGAAAAAATCGTTCGCCGAGTTGCCGATGAAATCATCTCCAAAAATGGTTCCGACATCAAGTATTTGGTTGGTACCATGATCGAAATCCCTCGCGCTGCCTTGACCGCCGACCAAGTCGCGGAAACAGCCGAGTTCTTCAGCTTCGGCACCAACGACTTGACCCAGATGACTTTCGGATTCAGCCGCGATGATATCGGGACGTTCCTACCCGATTATGTCGACCAGAAAATATTGGAAGTCGACCCCTTCCAGACGATCGATGAAACCGGGGTTGGCCAATTGGTGGAAATGGCAGTCTTAAAAGGACGCCAGACTCGCAAGGACCTCAAGTGCGGAATTTGCGGTGAACATGGTGGCGACCCTCAATCAGTTAAGTTTTGTGTGAAAACCGGCTTAGATTACGTGAGCTGCTCTCCCTATCGAGTCCCGATCGCTCGATTGGCCGCAGCACAAGCCGCGATCGAAGCCCAGTCAAAGTAGACCCAGGTAGAGAGCCTTTCGCCGGCGCTCCGTTGGCGCTCCGTTGGCGCTCCGTGTTAGCCACCAAATTGATAATAAATCGAAGTTAAAAGCCGGGGTCGTTGTTAGCCTGCCAGCGGATTGGCCCATTTAGCCATTCAGGGCTAGGCAATCGCCTCGACCTCCCTGCGATTTCCAACGATTTCCAACGATTTGCTCAAGCGAATCTTACTCGAAAACGGTTGCCGGCCCATTTACGGTTACCAAATTTTAATTGAATGCCACTTAAAAGGGAAATAGGCGATGAATTCTGAAGTGATCCAACTTGAAACAGAAGCAGAGCAACTTAAAAATGCGGGAGATTTCACCGCCGCGATCGATAAACTTAACGCCGCACTGGCGATCGACGAGACGTTTGCCAGAGGCCACCTCGGGTTGTCAATCCTATACGAAAAAACTCAAGATTATCCTAAGTCGGTGTCTCATGCTGAAAAAGCCGTCGAACTCGAGCCCGACGATGTTTTTAACATGACGGCACTCAGCGTCACGTATCAACGTGCCTTCGAAGGAACTCGAGATCCCATCTATATCCAGAAAGCGGAGGAGGCGCTCGCTCGGACTCGACGAGGCTGTAGCTAACCCTTAATGGCTGACAAAATGGCTGGATGCTCGAAGGGTGGGTCGAGCTTGCCGAGCCGAAAGAGATCCGTACAAAAATCGATTTCAGATTTTTACTGAGCTCGAAAATCCATCTTGAAAACTTCAGCAAGCGCGGGCCCACCACCGCATAGATTTTGAAAAATTTAGCATAGCACTGGAGGGCCTACGATCCTGACGGCACCACCGCTTGCTGGGCATCTACCTTGGTTGGTCGGAAATCAATCAGTTGCAACTCGACTGATTTGAACCCCCGAAATTGATTGATTACTGGGTAAAAGGCAAAATCAAACGCTTGGTTTTCTGACGACAACTCTGGCAACCAATCGGATTTGCCAAACGCCACGGCCCGCATTGTACAGTTGTGCTGCTTCAGGCTCATGGCCAAATGCTTGCCGTCGCCAATTGGTCGCGGCGGAGCTGTCAACTCAACCGCTGACGCACACAGCACCGGCCTGGGATTGCATTCGCCAAATGGTGCCAGGCGATTAATTTGATCCATCGTTGTCAATGTCAGGTGCCCCAACAGGGTCTCCGCATCGATCCATAAGTCATCCGAGGGCTCTTCGTTACCCATTTGTGATGCGACCTCTTCGCAGAACGCCGCACGAAAGACATCGATCCGATCCGATTCAATCGTCAAACCCGCAGCCGCCGGATGCCCTCCACTTCTCAATAGTAGTTCATTGCAATTGACTAACGCCTGGTAGAGATCGACGCCGCAGGCGGACCGGCAGGAACCGATTCCCGGACGTTTTCCCATTGGATCGGTGGCGATTAAAATTGTCGGGCGGTTATAGGCCTCGGCCAACCGTCCGGCCACGATCCCAATCACACCGGGATGCCACTCATGATCGTTCAACACAAATGCGGGGTCAGTTTGAGGATCAAACTTATCTAGAATCTGTTGGCGGGCCGACTTGAGAATCCGGCGATCGAGTGTTTCTCGGTTCTTGTTCAATTCATTAATATATTCGGCCAATTGTTGACCTCGTTCTTCCGACTTACAGATCAGCAATTCGACGCCAAGTTGAGCCTGCCCCAACCTACCTGCGGCATTTAAGCGAGTGCATAAGGCAAACCCCAGATCTTCCGACTCCAACGTCGTCTTGTCAGCTGATTTCGTCAACTTAAGTAAGTGTTTTAATCCTGGATTGGCGAACATCCGCAAA
>JBGTHU010000058.1:0-3598 GCA_041745975.1 Mariniblastus sp. | reverse complement strand
TAACAGTTCATGAAACCGCTCCTCGGCATCAATCCACTGGTCCATGATTTGGGCAACGGTATCCTTGTCATTGACCTCTTTGGCCAGATGCTCAAATTTGAAACAGAGCTGCTCCAATTCTTGCAATTGTAATGGATGGGCGTTAAGGGCTGCTTCCGCTGCTGCGCAGCTTTCAATAGCCTCACGTAGAACGTACAGTTCATACAGATCTTGCTTGGTCATCGTCTTAACGAATGATCCGGCGCCTGGCACATGATCGACCAACCCTTCTGCGGCTAAACGGCCAATCGCCTCTCGCACGGGGGCCAGAGAAACGCCGTGCCGGCTGGCAAGCGTACGGGAGATCAACTTTTCTCCGGGCTTGAGCTTTCCGGAGATCAAATCCTTGCGGAGATTATCGTAGGTTTTTTCGGTAAGGGTTACGGAACTCATATATATCGATTTCAATGAAAAATAAGGAAGTAAATTGCAGGATCGCGCGATGGAGCTCATTTAACTCACCCTTGACGCGACAAACTAGCGAGTAAATTCCCTGTCGTGCGATCAAACTGCCCGACCTTCATGGTATCGCATTTATTCCGACGGCTAAACATCAATTGCAATCGATGACGCCGACCAGGGCAATCCATTTGATCGATCACGATCAAGCGATAGTTAAATGGTACCAACAATTGCCCAGCCGATCAACCGCTAAACTCTCGAATTTTAAGAAATAATCATCTCCCCTGCAACCACGGGCATCAGCCAACATTAAACGATCTTTGAGTAATTTTGGCTTTCTTTGAGAAAATCGCTTTTTGAAGATTGACACACAATGCGACAGAGTTAAACTGTACCAATTGAATGAGCATGATCGATCATTTCGGTGGTGAGTTTATTTTGCAGTTCGAGCACTCAAAAACTTCAATCGATTTAGATAGTGATTGTTCCAAAGACGTGTTTTACCATTGTTTACCCAATTCTGTTTTTTCTGAGGAGTACAATCATGAAAAATTTGAGGTTCTTTCCATCATTGCCTGCATTCGCAGGCCTAGTACTGGCGATTGCGACGCCAGCAATGGCTGACTTCATTGTCGTTCAAACTTTTAGAGGGGGGAGCGGGGATCAAGCAAACATGACAACTTTGGCTGGTCAAACGTTTACAACCGGTTCGCTGGGGAGCAACACGCGACTCTCATCCATTGCCCTGGTCGGACCTGCGACAATTAGCCAAGGAGATATTGGCAATGGATTTACTGGGCCATTTCGTGTGCGGGTTTGGAATTGGACGGCAGATGCAGAAACTTGGGCCCCGGGGACACTGCTGGCGGAATCTGACAATTTGGTCACGATTTTGGACGGCGATCAAACCGTGGTTGCCAATTTTTCAAGTGGTTTGCTGGCGGACAATACCGTCTACGGGTTTAGCTTTACTAATGAATCGAACGTCGATCACGCCTCGTTCCGAATGGGGCTAACAGCTTCGACGGGTGCGGGCAATACTGGCGGGCCGCTTGGTGCCAGTGGAAAACTGTTCCATAACGGTGGGAACCCCTCCTTTGGTGACAATCGCGAATTGGCGTTTACCGTGACTTCGATTCCCGAGCCGACCTCATTGGCAGTAATGGGAATGGGCACATTGTTAATGGCCTCGCGACGACGACGCTAACTCCAAAATTCCAGCTCGCTTTATCGCTTTCTGTTCCGACAGTTCTGGCACCAGGATGGAATTGGTGCCAGGCTGGGTCGGAATCATCCCTATCGAAATTTCGTTGATTTTGCTGGGCCAATTAATCTCGATCAGCAATCCGCGAGTTGTTGGCGATCAGTATCATACGCAAGTTCAATCTCGCCAGACCGAATGTCGATGAACTTGTTATGCGATCACGGTTCACGCTGGACAAGGCAATTCAAGTGCAAACTCGGCAACCCCAGCACTATGAGAAAACGCTATTTTTCCCAAATGGCCCGCCAGAACTTTTTTTGAAGCCAGCCACTCAACCGTCAACACATTTTTTAGATCGGGCGAAAGGTCGGTTGCCTGTACCTTGCCGGAAACATCAATTTCTACCATTTCCCGCGGTGAACGAAGTTGACAATGCATTACGTCATTGACAGCAATTAGCTTTACTTGCAAACCACCACCTGAATGTGGCTCTAACGAATCAAAAAAACGTAAAATGTTTAGCAAACAGGTTTGCAGAGAAGAAACGTCAGCGTCACAGAGGATGGGTTCAAGAAGCAAATCTCTATCGGCTTGTAACGTGTTGTTTGGCAGACGCCGGTCGAAGTCTGCCAAGGCTTCTCTGAAAATTTCATCGAAATAAGTCCGCTCAATATGCCGTTCACTCTGCCGATCAAACAGCATCATAGCCGTCGTACATCGAATGATATCGTCTTGGTTCCGATGGACAATTTGCCAACCTTTCTCAATCGTTTTTAAGCATTTAGTTTTGAGTCCCTGATCGACCAGGTAGCTACCTCCATTGATACCTTGAAGTTTGTTCTTGATAAAATGCTGCAACAAGGGTTGAAATTCCCCCCAGTTTGAACCTTGATTGAGATGATCTGAGAATGTTGACTTCATTAGAATTCAGATTTGACCATTATTGACGCAACAAACTCATTGAGATTAGTCAACAAAAACATGGCAGGCTGGTGTAAACTCTCATTGCCGCCGAAATGCTTAAAAAATGTAACCGGTCACGGGTATTTATCGCCTCACCGAATCGGCGACTTTTGCAGGGTGATCGAGGCTCCTGTCGAGACAATTCTATTTCAATGCCACATATCAAGTGGTTATTGTTTCGGCAGGAGCCTCAACCTCCCTTCCTACCCGATAATGGTTACTTAAAATTAGACTGGTAATAGTTGCCAACGATACATCATAGTTAAACCAAATTTACCCCGATATTAATATCGACCAATTTCTAAAGTATAGATCCGGGGAGAATTAATAACCAGATTAAACAGCAAAATCGTTAGGACTCGATAAGTGTTTTCAAGTCGTGAAGTTCATTTTGCAGCTCAATAATTCGCGTCTCGATTGCTTCGATCTTGGCCGCCAAACTTTCAAGAGATTTTTCCAAAACGCGGGACTCTTGGGAAGGCAACGATTTGCTTACATTGGCTGCAGCGGTGGGTGATTGACGAATTTCAGCATGTTGATCGTCGAATTGCCGATTTTGCTGAATATCAGCACGCAAACGCTCGAGTTCCTCTGGTTGGTACAGTTGATGGCTTAAAACTTGTCCACGCCCTGCAGGAGTCAGGTCGACAATCAGTTGTTTTTCGCGCAACTGTTGCAAAACGGGTTGGAGATCCTCCAGGCTATCCAACCCTTTTTCCATGCGAGACGCTCGGGTGCGCAGCTCGCCCAATGTTTGTTCGCCCCGCAATAGGAGTTCGGCCATAACGCCCAGTTCGATTTTGGACACCCCCAACCACTCGTAGGCCATGTGCTTGTATTTCGGAACTCGTCCACCGGCGTGCACCTCGACGACACACCCCAGCTGTCGAAGTTCATACAACACATCTTCGACCGCGATCTCCGAAAGTTCCATTTGCGGGGATCGATTTGATTTTTGATTACAGCCGGTTTTAATGCCGTTAATCGTCA
>JBGTHU010000057.1:0-3499 GCA_041745975.1 Mariniblastus sp. | reverse complement strand
AGTGCATCGACGGGCACCAGCCACTCTAAAAAACTGGCGAACTGCCGAACGAAGGGCAAGAACAGTATCGTGTTGGCTACGTTAAAACTTGTGTGCATAGCCGCAATCGACGCGGTGATGACGACTCCGTAACGGATTGGATCGAGGTCCTGGTAAACCATCGTGATCGGATTCACCCCATGATACCATTCCATCACACTTGAGACCAATCGGATCACAAAAGGAAACGCAATCACAATCCAACAAACTCCAAAAACATTAAAACAAAAATGGGCATAAGCCGCTCGTTTGGCAGTCTTGTTGGCACTCAACGAGGCCAGTAATACAGTGGCCGTTGTTCCGATGTTTTCCCCCAAAATGAAAGCGGCAGCCACGGGAAAAGGGACCAACCCGGTCGATGCCGCGGCAACCAAAATCCCCAATGCGGCACTACTACTTTGCACCAAAAATGTCAGCAAGCATCCCATCCCAACACAAGTCAACAAGCCCAAAAAAGAATCGACTGAAAGACGTTGAATCCAAGCTTCGATCCCTTCAACATGACGGATCGGTTCGACACCGTCCTTCATCAACTGCAATCCAAAAAAGACCATTCCCAACCCCATAATCGCCATGGCTACAAAACGAATCCGCGGGTTGCGGACAAAAATGTAAACCAGTGCCGAAATCCCTAAAACCGGCAAACCGTATTTGCCGACTTGAAAGACTAAAATCCAGCCGGTGATGGTGGTGCCAATGTTGGCCCCCATAATAAAACCAACCGCTTGATGGAGTTGCATCAAGCCCGCATTGACCAAGCCTACCATGATCACGGTGGCGATACTCGAACTTTGTACCAACAACGTAAATGTAGTGCCGGTACCGACCGCCAAAAACCGATTGTCGGTCGCTTTGCTGATCATTTCCCGCAAGCTGGGCCCAGCCACAGTTTGCACCCCTTCGGACATAAATTTCATGCCCAGCATGAAAATACCCAAACCCCCAACAACGTGAAATAAAATTCCCAGAATTTGAGCCGATAGCTCACTCATAACGAATTCACACTTGAAAATCTAAGAACGGGGTTAACACAGTCCTCATGGTATTTGAGTAACTGCTTCTTGTGGAGCGGGGATTATTACCCAAGTTGGACTTTTCGCCAAGTCCGGAAAGGATTCAGACAGAAGGTTGTCAAGCCAATCAAAAGATACAAGTGAACCAAGAAAAGCCAATCGAGTGATAGTTGCCGAGCAACAATTACTCATTTATCCACAGTATTACTATGCTTATTAGCTCTAACCGATGGTGATTCGGTACCGATACTACAGTACCGTATCACTCGCAATCTATTAAAAAAGAAGAAAAATTCATATTTGATTTGGCGTGATTTATTCGTATTCGCGGACCCGCCGCGCGATTGCTGCCCCTAACGCCTCGCGAACTGATTCGATGGTCACGCGATCGAAAACCTGTTGGAAAAAGCCGATCACAATCGCTCGAATCGCCTCTTTTCGGGTAAACCCCCGGCACATGGCGTAAAACACCAACTCTTCATCGACTCGACCGCTGGTCGAACCATGGGTGCACCGAACATCGTCGGCTTCAATTTCAAGTCCGGGGATCGAATCAGCGCGAGCGGTTGTGCTGAGAAGTAAGTTATCGTTACGTTGATATCCGTCCGTTTTTTGAGCATCCACATCGACCTTGATCATGCCCCTCCAAACGGTGCGGGATTTATCCTGCAGAGCTGTCTTATACAAGAAGTCGCTGTTGCAGTCGGCTTTTTGGTGGTGCTGCAAGGTATGGTAAGATAGATGTTGTTTGTTTTCAGTAAACATCACGCCGTTGACTTGGCAATTGGCTCGCAATCCCTGTAAAGCCACGTGCTGATTCACTTTGGCCAATCGGGATCCCAAGGCACCGACCGTCCACTGCAGATTCCCGTCCTGTCCAACAACCGCCTTTTGCATCGCAAAGTGCCAAACTTTTTGACTCCAATCTTGCAAATTGACATAGCGCAAATTAGCTCGATCACTCACAAAAATCTCAGTCGCGCCACAGTGCAATCCAGCTTGCTCTGCCGGGTTACGAGTTTCGACCAGTAACGTCGCTTCGGCACCTTCAGCCAATATCACTAGGGAATGGCCTAAGTCGCTCCCGTTGTCGCTGATCGTGCTCAACGAGTGAAACGGTTTTTCAATCGTCACATTGCGAGGCACGTATAAAAACGTGCCGCCGCTCCAAGCCGCCTGGTGTAGGGCCGAAAACCGATCAAATTTGCCATCGACGGCCTTAAACAGATACTGCCGAATTAGGTCGCCATGCTCTTTCACCATCTCGCTTAAATTGCCAAACAAGACCCCTTTGGCCGCCAACTCAGGATCGAGTTGTGGCGGCTTGACGGAGTTGCCATCAATCAGATCGATTGACCCGGCCAAATCGACACCCTCGGACAATAGCGAATTGATATCAACGGGGGAAGTCAATTGACTGGGAAGATGGAATTTGTCCAACTTGAACATGCGAATATCCGTTCGCATCCACTCTTCATCTCTTAGATTGGGCCATTCTAATTCGTTGAATCGCTGCCAAGCCTGATACCTGATTTGCAACAGCCAATCAGGCTCGTTTTTTGAACTTAGGAATGTTTGAAAACCCTCAGAATTAAAGGCCAGTGGAGACGATTGGACAGCGGTTGACATGTTGAAATTGAAAAATTGATGGTTGAAAATTAACGTACAATAAAGGCAAGTGGCGGGAAGGAAGGCCGGTTTGATCTAACCGACGGAACCTTCCATTTGAAGTTGAATTAAGCGATTCATTTCGACCGCGTACTCCATCGGTAACTCTTTTACCAAAGGTTCGATGAAGCCATTGACGATCATGGTGCTGGCCTCCGCCTCCGACAAACCACGACTCATTAAGTAAAACATTTGCTCCTCGCCGATGCGAGAGACGCTGGCCTCGTGCCCGACGGAGACATCCTGTTCATTGATTTCGATGTAAGGATAGGTATCGGAACGGGACTCGGGGTCAAGGATCAAAGCATCGCAAACGACCGAGCATTTGGAGTTGGTCGCTCCACGCTCTACCCGAGCCAAACCGCGATAGGAACTACGGCCCCCATTTTTGGAAATCGATTTTGAAACAATCGTACCCGTCGTGTTAGGAGCACAGTGCACCAATTTTGCACCCGCATCTTGATGCTGACCTTTGCTGGAAAACGCAATCGATAGAATCTCACCACGAGCCCCTGGTTCCATCATATGGACGGCGGGATATTTCATCGTCAAACGAGACCCCAGGTTTCCGTCGACCCACTCCATTACCGCATCTTGATAAGCATAGGCCCGCTTGGTCACCAAATTATAAATGTTGTTGGCCCAGTTCTGAATGGTCGTGTAACGACAACGTCCATTTTTCTTGACAATGACCTCCACGACGGCTGAATGCAACGACTCACTGGTGTACATCGGTGCCGTGCAACCCTCGACATAATGCACCTGAGCCCCTTCGTCCA
>JBGTHU010000056.1:0-1571 GCA_041745975.1 Mariniblastus sp. | reverse complement strand
GGTGATTGCGTCTCCCGGTTGTAGATCATGGGCTTGGGCGAACGCTTCAGACACCAGCGCCTCATCGCTCCGCCCTGGCTCAAGCCAACGACCGCGGCGAAGGGAAAGATGATTGAGCGTTGGTTCCCCTTGATCGGGAACGGAAATAAAACGACCTGTCACTGGACGTGGTTCTGTTTCAATATTCAACAAGACATCATTGACGATTCGGGTATCCAGCAATCCAACCCCAGTTAATACTTCGATCCGAGAGACCAGCCCATTGGGAGCTCGACGAACTTCCGCAAAGATTTCTGCGAATCGATAGCGATCATAATAGCTTCGTTTTGACTCCTCCAGCGATACCATGGCGCTTGTGGACATAACGAACATTGTTACACCGGCTGACATCACCAGGCCAATTGCAAAAGCTTGACCACGAATTCTCCACAGATCGCGAAATAGCTTTCGATTGAGGGCCGTCAATAGCATGGCTCTACCATTTCAATTGCTGAGGAGAGCGTTTTTGAGAATTGTTTTTGTCATCCGAGACTCGCCCGTCGGAAAGAGCGATCACGCGATCAGCCATTTCGGAAATCACAGCATTGTGAGTAATCACAATGGTCGTTGTCCCTAACTCTCGATTGATCCGCTCAATCGCTTCCAACACCATGATGCCGGTCTTAACATCGAGTGCACCGGTCGGTTCGTCACACAGTAAAACCTGAGGCCGTTTGGCAATGGCTCTGGCAATCGCCACTCGCTGTTGCTCACCTCCAGACAATTGGGAGGGAAAATGCCCAAGCCGGCCATCGAGCCCCACCAGTTTCAACGCTTCGGTTGGGGTTAAAGGATGCTTGGAGATATCAGTCACCAATTGAACGTTCTCTGTGGCAGTCAGGCTGGGAATGAGGTTATAAAATTGAAACACGAATCCCACATGTTCCCGGCGATAATGAGTTAGTGCCGATTCCGTAAAGTTAGTAAGTTGCTGGCCCTGATAAATAATCGAGCCGCTGGTAGGGAAGTCCAACCCCCCCAAAATATTCAACAGAGTCGACTTGCCACTACCCGAGGCCCCCAGCAAGACGACCAGTTCCGCTTGCGAGAGATTCAAATTGATCCCCCTTAAGGCGTGAACCTGTTGTTCCCCCATAAAATAGGTCTTGGTAAGATTTTCAATTTGAAACAGCATGGCCAAAAATGTGGATCAACTTTCCCCAATCGTCGTTTTTTAAAATATTGATCTAGTTTTCCGTAAGATCCATTGTGGTCGGTTGAGCAGATTTCAGCAACGGGAGCGGATTGTTCTTAAATGCTTATCCTTAGACAGTAGTGAATTTATTAGTAATTGCAATCCCGTGAGCGGCAACTTTTTCTCGTTAATCGCTTGATGGGAAAATTCACTCCTACCGCAGATCATTTTGTTAAATTGATCGACCCGACCTTCGTTGATGAAAATTTGACTCGCCCCTAACCAATTTGTTTGACGCATACTTGGGAGGAAACCAGCGATTAATTTTTTGGGCAACGTCGATCGCTGACTGAATATTTCGCCGAATGGAAATGGGACGGAATTCGGGCTCAACTTA
>JBGTHU010000055.1:0-6260 GCA_041745975.1 Mariniblastus sp. | reverse complement strand
TAATCTAGCTCGAGGTTCAAGCAGCGTGTTCGTTTGGCGGTATTGAGCACAGCGCTCGATGGCTGTTCGTTTGGGGCCAAAGCGAGAAAGATCTGTTTTAACGACCTGAAGCAAAATATAGAAAATTGCCTGAGAGTACTTATTCTCCCCGCCCTGTCACAGCGACCTACTAAGGCCTGCTGGAAATTCAAAGCCATTGCCAACGATACTCCGCCATTTCCTTTCGAATCGTCGGTCATCCGCATTGTAGGTAGCCGACAAACTCTAAGCCCAAGGGTTCCGCTGGCTAACACCACTTGCACTCGAATTGTTAACATCTTACCCCCAATGTGGTGTGTCCCCAGCTTTGCTTCTCGTGCAGATCGACTGCGTTGGCTCTTTCGAGCGGTCCCAAACCAACAAACAACCTATCTTCTTGGCGATATTTTGGATTCCCATCGGATTCAGCATCTTCGTAGGGCACATAAACACTGGTTTTAAAGACTAAATCGACGTGACCATCCCGATTCCAGTCGATTAAATGGGGACGGCCCACAATTTTCGCCGGGTATCGATTTGAAGGCAAGTCTCCCAGCACCGCTTTGATGTACCAGGGGCGATCAAATCCCCCTGCCCGTTCCCCAAAAACAAAAAGATGTCGACCGCATCGCAACAGTTCGAACACGTTATCAAATCCAAAATTCCATCGCCATTGAAGTCCCCTAACTTAGGACTTAAATATGCTGGCGATCAGCCATCGGGGAGCTTGGTGAGCTCGGCAATTTCAGAGAGCCATGTTGGAGCATCAAGTTGCCAGCGATTGTCCCCAGGGACTCCTGGAAAGATTGCTAAATTGTGTTCTCTTGCCGATGGGATTCGACGGCTGTTTTCACTACTGGAGAAGTCAGTCTCTGATTTCCCGGCAAAGAGTAGTCTCACGAAACGTGGCCTACTTTGAATTTCGAATGTTATCGATTGTCGATTGGAATTCATCATGAAAAATCTCCTTTGACACTAAATTGGTTGATAACAAACAATGCAAGGGCTAATCGAAACTCTTGACGAATTCTACTACCTGAAAATTAAACTGTAGCAAGCCATTAGTATCTACGTTCAATGCAAGCCCAGTGGTTCAAATTTAATTTTTCGATAAACCTCAGCCAGCGGAACAGCAACCTTCGGCGTCAGCAAATTTAGCGATTCGGTTAAGTCATTGACCTCAGTAAGTGACCAGGTTTCGTCGCTACTTCGGGAGATTATCTCCAGCGAAGATTGGAATTGAGATACCAACACATAATGCCGCAGCGATGGAATTTTACGGTAGTGCCCGGCTTTGGTACCGCGATCGTAAGCTTCGGTCGACTTCGATAAGACCTCAATCAATACGGTGGGATTCAGCAGCGTGTCTAATTCTTTATCTTCAAACTCGGGTTCCCCACAAGCGATCGTCACATCGGGATAGGTGTATAATCCGGTCGCTGAAACCTTTACTCGCATTTCGTTAGCATAGACTTCGCAGTTGGAATCTTTTAGGGCATTTCCGATTTCTCTTACCAAGTTTGCTACAATTAGATTGTGTTCGCGACTGGCCCCAGCCATGGCGAAAGTCTCACCTTGGAAGTATTCGCTTTTGAATTCAGCATTTCGCTCTTGAGCCAAGTACTGCTGTGGCGAGAGTCGCGTGAGAGGTTGAGTCGACATGGTTTTTCTTTGGTAGCCGGAATTTCGTCTTCTGTCAAAATTGGTGTAAATTCGTAGTGAGTCTAAGACTCCTGCCGAAACCTTTTTGCAATCAATGCATCACGTTTTTAACAAATGTCTCGGCAGGAGCCTCGACCTCCAGTTCCTAATCGTGAACGGCAACTTTAATTTTCAGGGGACTGTGATTGAATTGTAGCACCAATGCCATAAAATAGACAATCTGTTCCGCAGAAAACGGGTCATGTTGAAATCACAGAGCGATCAAATATAATATCCTCAATTGGTCCTAATCTAAAGCCGAATTACTGGAGGTTGCCATGATCGCTCGATCGTTTGACCGTTGCTTGAAAACGTCGCTGATGTACGTCGGCTGTTTGGCTTGGCTGAATATTCCCCTGCCACTAGTCGGGCAAACTCAGTCAGACGTTGCCGATTGGCTGGCGCCTGATACTGCGGTCGTCGCTCATGTCTCTGAATTGAAGGAGTTCATCGACCAGGTTGTTAAACTCGACCCGCTGGGAAATGCCGGACAACAGCGAATCATGGAATTGCTGTCCGATTCCCAGTTTCCTGTGTTGAATCGATCGATGCTGCCCGAAATCTTGGAACGAGCCGAAGCTTGCTACGATCTTTTAAGACAAGCTGAACGGGCATCCTTGGTGATTCACTCGGCAACAAGAAAATCGATCGACTGGAGCTTATTCATCGAAACGAAGCCCGATCGTCAAGCAGAACTGACGGCCGCGATTGGAGAGTTGACCGCTGCCATCGAAGACGCGATTATTTCGACGTCCGACGTCGATCACAGCCCGGATGATCCGTTGATTGACTTCCTGCGCAACGATCAGAAAATCGAGTTTGATCCAAATTCATTCCAAGTTGATCAACTCGATTCATGGATCGTGATTTTCAACAATGCCGATACCTTCGAACAAATTCGACAGCGTTGGGAAAACTCGGATCGTTCCCGATCGCTGGGCCAATCACGAAAGTACGCCCGCGCGATGAATGGACTCACCTCGATCAAGGTCGACGATTACGTGGCGATGCAGATTTATCTCAGCCCGGCACAAGTCGTGGATTGGTTTCCCTACGGAAATCCGAGGGAATGGGAGCAGCTGAAGATTCACGAAATCGTTTGTGTCGGCGGCGCGTTGTTTCTGTCCCCATCCGCCAATCAACCCGACGGCAGCCTCCCCCCGATTCTGTTGGATGCGTTTGTCCATTACACCCAACCGGCCGTTGGATATGCTCAGCTATTTCAATTTTATCGTCCGGTAAAGCTACCTCCGCTAGCCCAACAACCCATTGAATTGCTGGCCTTTGCACGCGACGAGGCAAGCTATTTTCGAGAAAAGGTGGATTTGCTCAACCAAGCGACAGAAACGGGAGCAACCGAGCAAACCTGGCAACGCCGTTTCTCCAACGATGGCGTGGATTGGTTCTGGAAGATGATGGACCGACGAAAATCAACGGTCCAAGCCGTTTATCGGAATAGTGAGGCTCGTCGAGACGAACTGTTGGTGATTGAAGAAGTCGACAATCTTTCTTCCGCCGAACGATTTGCTGAAAAAACGTTGGCTCAAGCAGAGAAATATACACGGGAGCATCGACAAACGGTGGAACAACCACTGTACCGCCGTTGGATCTTTGAAACCGAACAGCGGGTTAAGCGGGGCTTAACATGGGACCATCAGACCATCGACCTACCTCCGGCGGCCGTAAATCCATATCATCAATGCTACGCGTTGAGTGATCAATGGTGGATCAACGGTAAACCGTCTGTTGTTGATCAACAGCTCGAATTGTTGCAGCTTAGCGAGAATTCAGAGGATCAACCAACCCGAGTCGAAAACATGGCCGAAAAAATTGAAAAACGAATGGATGCAATCAACGAACGTATCGGCAGCGAATCCGATCCTGTCATGATTCAATACCTAACAAAAACTTATTGGACTAACGAGCTTCGGGCGCAAGAGTGGGATTACGCTCGTTCAGATTCGCAAGTTCTGCACACCGCCTCCAGCTTTGAGGAACTTACGGATGACAATGAAGAAATTGCCCAAATCCGCGAGGAGCTCATAGAAAAGCTGGGAGGTGATCAGATTTTGTTCTTTTCCACACGGGTGGAGCGAGACGGTGACAACTTTATTCCAAAATCGGAATTGCATTTACCAAAACCGTTCAATCCAACTCCCGATGAATTCGGATTTTGGCTCCGCCCTTTCAGTCGACAAGATCAACTTAAATTGGCCCAGTGGACGACGCTGCAAGCGATGGCACGGAGTTTTGGTGAACACTTGATCTTATGGAATCGGCAAGAGTCGACGATTCGTTTCACGATCGGCATTTATCCTACGTCCGCCGACGAACAAGATGACGCAAGTCAACAGAAACATTTTTTTGAATATTGGCTTAACTAGTGGCGATCGATGGTGAACCCTTCATGTTCAGCCACTCACTGGAAGAATTAATTGCTGGCCAGCTCAGATCGGGCTTGATCCTCCGCGATTTATTCGAAGACCGCGACCCACCGAAAGACGACGCTCTTTCCGAGTTTCTGCCGACCTACATTGCAACCCTTGCGGAGAAACCACATCATGACAACCGCCAATCGAATTGAAAAGCGACGACTACCCCGTAAACGTGGACTGGAGACGATCGCTGATTGGGTAGCGATTGCATTTCTAGTAGTCGGCGTGATCGTGGCGGTGATATTTCTGTATATGTATTTTAAAGAAGATGCAATCCATTGGGGCCTACTTGCCGTCGTTGCTACATTGTTCAGTGCGTTTGTCTATTGGCTATTATTTCGATGCCTTGCCGAACATTTGAGACTTCAAAAAAAGATTGCCGGGCTTCGCTTCGACGGGGCAATTACCGGACAAGAGGAAGAAATTATCTGGGCCTGTAGCCATTGCGGCCACGTCCTCTATGCAGATCATCGCTGCGACTACTGCGGCTCCAAAATTCAGCTAGATCAACCGTCATAGCAACGGCTTCAGTTCGTTTTCGTTGCGCCCTGCGACCAGGGCAGCGGGGAACGGAATATACGGTCGAAAAAGACCAGCCACTGCGGGGCCGATCGGTTGATCGACGACACGAATTACCGTCTTGATCGGTCCAACAAACGTCAAACAGTACCGAAAAGTATAAAAGCGCTAACCGGGTCCCCGATCGATGCTTAAACAATCAAATAGTACCACGCTACTGAATTCTCACAACTTCACTCAGGCTGGTACCGCTTGAAACGCAAACAGGTGGTACTGTTTCAATCGCCAGTTGACAGGGCAAAGATCAAATGGCAAGGCAGTGGTGTGATATGCAGTCGTATTCGATGAGTGGTTCTTATTTTTGATTAAAACCGAAATCAATCATCAAAATAAATTGAGATGCTAAACGCGACCGCTCCACACATCTACACCTACACCCAGATCACCCCAGCTCATACTCGCACTCGGGTTCCTGCACACAGTCATCTGTAAATTCGATACCGTCGTAAATATCTCGCATCGATAGCGAGCAGCCCAAACACGGCAAGTCAATGATCCCCTCGACGCCCCTCAGTTCCTCGCGTAAAAAACCGCCGTTGGTTCGCCGCATCACGATCGCCACAGGTTGGTGTTGCTCCAGAATTAGATAACATTGCAGGGACGGAATTGTCAGGTAAGCGGCCATTTTTTCATCCAGATCGTAGCGACGAGTTGAAGGAGAAAGAACTTCGATAATCAAAACCGGTTGGTCCTGGAAAACCGAAGTCTGTTCATTGGAATCACAGACCACTTGGACATCCGGGTAATAAAATCGTTTCATATTTTGACGATCGATACGGACTTTTGTATCCGAATCGTAGGGACTGCAAGGTTGCCCCTTCAGTGAATTGGCGAGGCTTACAAAACAATTCCCCTTGACCAAGTTATGTCTTATCGTTGGCCCAACCATCGCCCGCACCCAGCCATCGATATACTCGCTCTTGGTGAGAGCCTGATCCTCCATTGCCAGATATTCTTCAACAGTAAAATACTGGGGTCGTTCAGCACTACTCATTTCAATTTTCTCCCGCCAATTTTTCACACTCGCCAGCAGTCTTTATTATATCACAGCCAAACGATCGCATAATTGGCGAATTGTTGGATTGCTGTTTCGGAAACTAACGATCCTCACATCCACATCAAAATCGCGGTAGAGATGTACGGTCCTCTGAATCGCCTCCAAAATCCACGATAGCTCACTCCCAAACGCTCCGCCACCCAGCAAAGTTCAGCAAGGTTTAAGCAAAACTTGGCAAAATCTGGAATCAAAATCTGGGGGGAATCAAAACCTGGGGACACAGCAGATTTGACAAGGTTTGCTGATTTAGGGGAAAATCTGGGGACACAGCACATTTGACAAGAATCAAAACCTGGGGACACAGCAGATTTGACAAGGTTTGCTGATTTAGGGGAAAATCTGGGGACACAGCACATTTGACAACGGCAAAATCTGGGGACACAGCCGGCAAAATCTGGGGACACCGGCAAAATCTGGGGACACAGCAGATTTGACAAGGTTTGCTGATTTGGTAACATCAGGTAAAATCT
>JBGTHU010000054.1:0-11943 GCA_041745975.1 Mariniblastus sp. | reverse complement strand
ATCGTCGGGGCGTCGGATGCTGATTTTGATAATGATTTCAAAGGATCAAAGGGACTGTCAGAAACGGCGTCAGTCCCTCCGTGCTGCGGCCAGTGTATTTTTCAGCAACATGGTCACCGTCAGCGGCCCGATTCCGCCGGGGACAGGCGTCAAATGGCTGGCGACGTTCGCGACTTGATCGAAGTCGACGTCGCCTACCAAGCCTTGGTCGGTACGATTGATGCCGACGTCGATGACAACTGCTCCCGGTTTGACCATGGACGCATTGACAAACCGCGGGCTGCCGATGGCTGCGATTAAAATATCCGCCTGCCGAGTCAGTTCGGGTAAATCGGGCGTTTGGCTGTGGCAGATCGTGACGGTCGCATTGGCGTAATCGCCACCGAGCCCATAGTCTTTTTGCACCAACATCGACGCCATCGGTTTACCGACAATATCACTTCGCCCGATGATGCAGACACGTTGGCCGCGAGTAGGCAAATGATAATGGGCCAGCAATTGGGCCACCCCATGCGGCGTGCAGGGTAAAAATCGGGGACGTCCCTGCGATATCAAGCCGACATTGTAAGGATGAAATGCGTCGACATCTTTGTCTGCTGACACAGCGTCCAAAACCGTTTGGGTGTCGATTTGCTTGGGTAAGGGAAGTTGCACCAGAATCCCATGAACGGTGGCATCTTGATTCAATGCACCGACCTTGAGTAGTAACTCCGCTGTCGTGGTTGACTCCGGCAACCGATGCAGCTCGCTGAGCATTCCCACGCGATGGCATGCGCGTTCTTTATTGTGAACATAGACCTCGCTGGCCGGATCACCACCGACCAACACGGCGGCCAATTTAGGTGGGTCGTAACCTTGACGGCAAAATTCAGCCACCTCTCGCTTAATTTCTGATTGAATTCGTTTAGCAACTTGCTTTCCGTCAAGCAAATTTGCCAAATGAGTTTCTTCCATTTCTTTCATTTTATCCAACTCTAGCCCTCGTTGGCATCTGCGGAAGATGAGTCATCGGCGGGGGGGGCCCATTTAGATTCATTGGCTTCAACCAACCGCTTCAGATGTTGAGCTTCGGTGGCGATTCGTCGTTGCAATGGACTGGGTTGTAAGGGGGCCATGAAACGATCGAGGCCGCTGTAGGTCTCTTGAACGGAATAAGTAAACTGGCTCTGCTGGTTCTCCTCGTCCCAATCCAACTGATAAAAAATGATTTGGGTTGTGCCGGCATGTTTGGATATAATCGAAAGGATATCGTGCTCATTATAGCGGATGACTTCGTCTGCAAATTCGCGTTCCTTGCCATTGCTATCTTGGTAGACTCTCAGCAATTTCGGTGGCAAGGTGTCTTTACGCGGAGCGAGCGGTTGATCGACATAGGTCAAGCCTTCAACCCACTGTTTCAATTTTTCTGGTTCCACCAAATAATTGTAAATTTGGCTGGGGTGAGCCTCAATTGCCAGCGTGGCGCTCGCTTGCTCTCGCTTGCCACCAGAAATCCATAATCCGGCCAGTACGACTGACAAAAAAATAATCAAAAAAAGTGCAAATCGATTGACTACGCTCATTGACTTGTGCTTCGTTAAATAAATGAGAAAAAATCAGTTAAATTATAATTGGGTAGATTTCGTTCGGTTTTTCGTTCGGTTTTTCGTTCGGTTTTTCGTTCGGTTCTTCGTTTGGTTCTTCTTAATAAGGCTTTGGCGGTCATCACTAGCGAAGGAATCGTTTTAGTCACGATTGATCTCCATGGATCTCGATTGGGTATTCACTTTCGACTATCGATTTTCGACTATCGATTTCAAGTTGATTTGGTTGGTAAGAAACGTCTGAAAACGATTGATCAAATCCCGCTAGTATTGGGAAATGACCGACTCCGCTCGGTTCCATTTTAACATAATCCTTTGCGAACCAGGAAGTCTAAATTGGGTCTGAAAGGTGGGCTGTCGAAATCTAAAAATTGACGATCCAAGTAATATAATAGCATGATTCGAGTAGATTGTCGGGCCTCCATCAAAGTCAGACGAAATTATTTTTAAAAATGGTAGCGGTTTATCCAAATGGGGTCGCATGCGTCGCGCAGGTGAAACCGTTGGTGCGTTGTGTGGGCGAGATTAATTAAAGGGTGGAGCGGATTTGCAAATTTACGATGTCTAAATGCGTCTGGGAAAATCACGGCTATTTTGGGGTCGGTAAATTGTTTCGGCCGCTCGCCTTCGTGGTATCAGTATGACTGATTGAGCACTGGTTCGACTTGTGAAAGTCGCTTTACTGGCTGACTTCGCTCGCTTTTTTGCCTACATTAAAAATTCGAATAAAAAATTAAATATTGGTTAATTTGTTTTGTTTCTGTTGTTTCAATCGGTGTTCGTGGTTTCCTTTAGTGCGTTTTCGGCAATAATAGTGGATCAGCGTTGATTGGGTCTCAGCCCTGACTTTCATCGTGGTTCCTTCGTAACGTTGCAAGCTTCATCGGCTGTTTTGTCGGTCTCAACATGATTTTGACATTCCGCTGATCAATAGTATTTCAAGGAGAGTTTTTCGATATGGTTTCATCTGTGCTTCAAAGACCGACTCTGGTTCTCAATCGAAACTGGCAACCCGTCAACGTCGCTACCGTGACTCGAGCATTGGTGTTGGTTTGGAGTGACTCCGCACGAGTTGTCGACCCCAATGACTATCAATTGTACGAATGGGACGACTGGGCTCGACTGTCTCCAGGCGAAGGCCAGCCGTTTATTGCTTCGGTCAGCCAACGTATTCGAGTGCCGGAAGTGATTACCTTACGCGATTTCAGTCGCCTGCCTACCACGACGGTGGCTTTCAGTCGGCGGAATATTTTCAAACGTGACCGCATGACCTGCCAGTATTGTGGTCGTCGCCCTCGCGGTGATGAATTGACGATCGACCACGTAGTACCTCGATCTCACGGTGGAAAGTCGACTTGGGAAAACTGCGTGTTGGCGTGCGTGCGGTGTAATCATTCGAAAGCCGACCGCACGCCCGAGAGAGCAGGCATGAAGTTGAAGGTTGTGCCGAAGAGTCCGACCTGGAACCCCATCTACTCCCAACATGCCACGCGTTACAAAAGTTGGGCAAAATTCATCAGTGACGCTTACTGGGACGCAGAGCTACATCAGGATTAAAAAAATGGGGGAGTCGTTCAGCGGTGACCGGTAGAGAGGTGATACGTGTCGCTGTTGGTGAATCCCGCTTCCACCGAGGTCGACTCGGCGGGGAGCGGATTCCAACTTATAAAGGTCGAATCCCTTTAAGAGTCCCGGAAGGGAGCGGAGGGGCAACCGTCAACTCGCCCGAAAGAGGGAGTGCGAACTTTTGGCGGATCTGATGAGGATCACAAGGAGATGCCATCAGATACATCAACTTGGTCAACGCTGCCTCTGTCGTAATATCGGAGCCACCCACTACCCCCACATCGCGAAATCCCGAACCCGAGCGATACAACCCCATTGTCACGCGACCGGCCGCACATTGTGTCACGTTGACGATGACGATTCCCTCATCGATTGCTGATTTCAAGCTTTCTAACAACCACGCTTCCGACGGTCCATTGCCGCTGCCAAACGTCTCCAACACCAGCCCCTTCAATCCGGGTGCCGACAAAACGGCACGAACAAACGCCTGCGTAATTCCGGGAAATAGCTTCAATACTCCCACCGCTGATTCCAGCTCGGTCTGCACTGTCAAATTTCCTGTGGCTGGGGGGGCGATGTGCTGATGGTTAAATACAATATTCACCCCCGCCTGAGCCAACAGCGGATAATTGGGTGAGTGGAAGGCATCAAAATCTTCGGCACTGTACTTGTGAGTTCGATTCCCTCGATACAATTTGTATTCAAAATAAATCGCCACCTCGGGAACCAGCGGTCGAAAAATTTCGCGATCGGGGACGTGACCTCCAAGCCGATCAACCGCCAGATCGATGTTATCAACTGCCCATGCCGCAGCGATTTCAATCGCCGTAATCAAGTTTTCTTTGCCATCGGTACGAACAATTCCGATCGGCAGTTGCGACCCGGTCAAAATCACTGGCTTGGCTAAATTTTGCAGCATAAAACTCAACGCCGATGCGGTATAAGACATCGTATCGGTGCCGTGCAGGATTACAAATCCGTCAAAGAGTTGGTAGTTTTGCTCGATGATCCTTGCTAGTTGGCCCCAGATCGCCGGGCTCATGTCGCTGGAATCGATTGGATCGGCAAAGGCATGCGTGTCAATCGAGCAATCCAATTTCGCCAGTTCTGGAATTTGGGATTGCAGCCGGTCAAAATCAAAAGGTTTCCATTGACCGGTTTCGCTGTCGGCGATCATCCCAATGGTACCTCCGGTGTAGATTAGCAAAATTTTAACCGTCCGGTTTCGTTCCATCACGACAAAGCCTTTTTAGTGTTGTAACCGTTCACGGATACCTATCGCCTCACAAAATCCGCGAAATTTGTAGTGAGGTCGAGTCTCCTGCCGAGACAATTTTTCGTGAACGCAACACGTTGGCTAATTATTGCTTCGGCAGGAGCCTCAACCTCCCTTACGAACCGTGAACAGTTACCTTTTGTTTAATCTTTGGATTTTCCTGAAGATCCAAAAATATTTCCAAACCCTCGAAACAATTCAAAGGATGGAAGCGTCGCGGATCGATCTTGTCGCTGGATATCTAAAAAACCATGAATCGTAAACTGGGTGTCGGTTTTTGACAACTCCAGATCAAGCCCGCGAAACCACTGGAGTACAGGCGCAGTATGGCTCTCGGGCAGAATCGTGGTACTAAACGAGGCGGGCCAGGCGTCAGAAACCCATAGTTGACGTGAATCCAAAGGTACCAATTGATAGTTCCCATCCAAGGCACACACCAGGTCAACATCCAGCATGCGTTCAGCGATGGAACGGGATTGTTCAGGAGTCAAGCGAAACTGTTGCGACAACAGATTCAAAAATTTGACGTTGGCGATGGAGGTATCCCATGCCCGTTGGTAATTGATGGCATTGGCCCAGTTCCTTAATCGCGAATTGACCAAATCACCGACTCGGATTTTAACTTGAGCGGGTCGATCGGTGGGTATCATCTTTAAATGAGGTTTCAAATTTTCCAATCGCTGCTGATTGAAAGAGAGAATCGAGAACCCTTCCCATTGCAGACGCCATAATTTTACCATCCGCGAATAAGAATATCCGGAACTATCGGGTGTCCTTCCGATACCGGGAATCCAATCGGTGTACCCCGCATTGGGCCAGGTTCCCAAATACCCCGGAGTCGAACGAAAAGTATCCAGATAGTTCATCCACGAACCGGTCTTCAGTTGGGGCGATTGTTCAAATTCATCCAATATTCCGCCGAAAAGCACGTGGGTTGGAACTTCCGGATTTTGATCGTCCCCCTTGAGGCTGGCCTGTAGCGTAATGATGTTGTCGGGATGACCGACGATTTCGCGGTCAATCGGCGGCCCGAGTTTGCCTAACGCCCAACCGAATTTATCGGCGCCAAAGGGAGCGATGGCACCGTCGATCACAATCCGCTCGATGTTTTTTTCAAATTCGTATCGTTTCATGGCCAGCACCATTGGATCCAATGACTGGATCGAGTCAGCAAAAAAAACGGCACGCTGCCGATACCACTGGGCTTCTTCTGGTGTGACGGCGGAAATCTGCATATCGGCGATTGGCTTGAAATAACCCCGTCGGCCTCGGATCGAATCGACCCAGTGATCTGATACGGGTTCGATCCAGCCCCCGTCAGGCCGAAAACCGAAGTTGTTGGGCAAGAATCCTTGTTGCACCAGTAGCTCAATACTGGAGCCGTCGGCCTGTTCATTGCGAGCGATCAAGTAGGCAATCTCCAACATCATCGCCTCGGTGACAACTTGATTCCGTCGTCGCATTTCGATTTGATGCTCGGGTGTAAACATCTCCTGCAAAAAACGTGAAGAAGCGTAGAGAAAAACCGTGTCATCGCGTTCCAGCGGTAACTGATAGCGGGCAAACCTAAACTCACTTGAGTCTGCCAATGCTCCGATCCCATCGGCGGATTGCAAAAACCGTTTCGCCATGCTCAGCGAGGTGGTTACCAAATGACAGTCACCAGATACGACATAAAAAGAGCGGTGTAAGTTGTCGGGCGTCGATAAGAGTTCGATCTCTTTACCTTGATGATTAATAACTTCCAGCGTCACCCCCAATTCCGAATTTTCTTTAGCAAACGACTTTCGTTTGTTTCGCAGATTGGTTTCAAGCAATCGAGTATTTTTAGCCAGCAACATCACACCGATGGCCGCTCCGTCGTTGACAAACGTGTCCTTGCCAATCACCGCCACATCGGCAATCAGGTTCCCACCAAAAAGTTCATCAAACTCGGTCGATTCAACCGCCAATTGTTTGAGGAATTTCGATTGGATCTTATACTTGAATCCACGCATCTGGATCATTCGCCCCAAATCACCCCCGTACTCTTCCATCAACTTCTTCAGCCAGATCTGGTTTTGCCAAGTACCGAAACGTAAATAAAAGCACTCCTCAGGAACGAATTGAGCAATTGGTTCAATCGCGATATCCGCTGGTAGATTTTCCACGGTCAGGGGAGTCCATTCAATCGGCGGCGGCAGCGGTTGGTCGGCTTCGGCAGGATCGATGCCTCGCAGCAACGTGTTCTGAATCGTCTCCAGTCTCAGCGATTCCGCATTGAACAATAATTCAAAGGTCTGGTACAGCGGATCGGGGGTTCCTTGTCGCGGTTGCGGAACGGACAATCCGAGTTTTTTTCCAATCAAAGCGGTCAAATAAGTTTCGATGATGGGTGGGTAATCTCCCGCATCAATTTGGCCCTGGGTGGCTTTGGTGAATCCCTTCCACCATTGATCGACAAATCGTTGATATTGCCGAGGTCGAGCGACTTGGATCGGTACCCGCGCATTGACAAATCCGCTGCCCGTAAGACTGATATCCAATGGCTGATCCCCTCGAAACAAAAACCAAATATGATGGATGTTTTCTGGACCGGTGCCACCCAAGCGGTCTCCCGCAACATTGCTTAAAAATTCTTGGAAGGCAGTTCGCGTTACCACCGGATAAAACGTGCGATTTTCTCGATCGGACAATAGCACCGCATTGCAGCGATCTATCAATTCGTCACTTCCGTGCAGCCGAAACGAAATCCGGCCCAATCCATAGGGTCGTCCCGCATAAGCTTCGGCCTTGGTGATCACAGGCCGATTGATGGCAAGTTGAGCGGTCGCTGCGGTCTGCACTACCTGCGTTTCCTTAGTGGTCGGCGGTGACGAATCTTGTTGTTGAGCAATACAAAAATTAATTGATAGTAGCGAAGCTAAGACAGTTCCCATTCCACCACTCAGTAAAAATTCAAATCTCATTCTGCGGTTGTTTTTTTGGCTCATAGCAAATCCTTTTTCGGCGATCTAAGTGAACGTAAGTTATCAAGAACTCGATTCGGTCTGATCGATTGACGATAAGTTGAACGGACCTGAATCCAGTTCCCAATCAACGAGTTTCACATAGACGGACCAATCTTCAATTTGGCTGGTCAAGTCGTTCCCATGCACCACAACACCAGGGGCCTCTTCCGCATCAACGACAACCTCTTGTCCGTTGACAGGAAAAAAAATGTAATCTAATCCATGGGTGTCAACCTTCGAGAGCAAACCAAGTTGGGGATGAAAAATTTCGGCAATCGTGACTTCCTGTTGCCAACAATCGTCCGCCACATAAAGTTGATTGTAGAACACCCAATCGATTACTGGTTCGTGATTTGGTTTTCCATGGGCAATTTGAGCCCAGTCGGGAAGTTGCTTGAAGAAACACAACCTACTACGCTGGCCGGCAACCAAAGTCTGATCCAGTTCATACCAACCAGGACTCCAGAGGGCTGTTTGCAATTTAGATTCATTTGGATTTTTGTGCATATCGTCTATGGTTTCCCAACTCTTTACTTGATCAACTCACCGTTCCGGTCGGCATTCTGTAAGGAGGAACAAGCGGCCCAGGCTTGATGCAAACGCGCATCAGCGCAATGGCGGCTGGTATCCGCGGTGACTTCGGCGGATGACTTTTCTGTTTCCCACAGGATGATCTTGGTCATTTGCAGATCGTAACCCGTTATCGAATCAACCAAAGCGGGAGAAACGACGTCCATCAAGTAACGAGCCATATTTTCGGCCGTTGGATTATAGGGCAACAAAAATATCCGATTCGGCTGGACTTGCGTCAACGCTTCGATCGCATTGATATCTTGATCCCAAAGCAGAAAACCGTGATCCCAATGTTCGTCAATCCACCCCTTAAACAGCCGATCGACTACGGCAAAATCGACAATCCTGCCAATCGGATCGACTTCATGCCCCGTCAAATAAAATTCCACCAGATAATTATGTCCATGCAAGTTGGCACACTTGTTTTCATGATTTAACAAACGGTGTCCGGCACAAAAGCTGACCTTCCGCATAATCGTGATACTCATCGAGAGCTCGTTGTTAATTTTTAATGGGTGGCGTTGCGGTTGGACGCAGGTTGTAATTTGACGTTGTTTTGATGCCGCTGAGCATCTCGGATCGTCTTTTTTTCCAAGTTTTGACGGAGTGCCGAGGTCAAATCAACCCCGGTTTGGTTTGCCAGGCAAATCAATACAAATAAAACGTCTGCTAGTTCATCTGATAGGGAAACGTTTTTGTCCGAATCCTTGAAACTTTGGTCGCCGAAAGTTCGAGAAAGCACACGGGCTACCTCCCCAACTTCCTCGACCAATTGAGCCAGATTTGTCAATTCCGAAAAATAATTGACCCCGATCTGCCGGATCCAACGGTCCACGTCTGCTTGGGCCTGGGCCAGGGAGAGTGGTGGTTCATTGGTATTCGGAATGCAAGTCGATTCAGTCATAAAATTTGTTCGTGAAAATTGTACCAGCAAAAACCGCTACAGGAATCGTAACAGGAACTCCGAGTCAATACCAACCGACCAACCAATCTACCTGCTTCTGCCGACGCCCGTGCCATTAAAGCCGTCGGCAAACACCAATTTACTAGCTTTCAATCTCAATTATAGCCATTTTTTCGCAAATGTCGATTTCCAACAAACAGCAACACACCGTCGTCACCTGCTTTCCTTTAAGTGATACTCAAAAAAAGAGTTTCAAACAACAACTGGTTAAGCTGGAAAAGCAGCTTTCGGCCCGGTTTGACATCATTTTTTCCAGCGACGATACGATTGCCCAAGACATTTTACAAGCGAATATCTTTTGTGGCCACGCCAAAGTCCCCGTTCCTTGGCCCCAGGTGGTGCAACAAGGGAAATTACGCTGGATTCAATCGACCGCAGCCGGCCTGGATCACTGCTTGGTGCCGGAGGTGATCGCGTCGAATATTCTGGTTAGTGGTTGTTCCGGCCTGTTTGCTACTCAAGTTGCGGAACAAACGTTGGCGTTGTTAACTGGCCTCATTCGCCGAACTTCTGTTTTTTTCAGGGCTCAACAACTTCGACAGTATGAACGTCGTCCGACGGACAATTTATTCAACAAATCGGTTGGTATCCTGGGGATGGGAGGAAATGGGCAGCAGATCGCGCGGGTCCTGCGACCACTGGTTAAACAGATCGTGGCCACCGACTTATTTGAAGATTACTGCCAGCGATTTTTAGATCTGCAGCAAATTGACGAATTCGTACCCGTCAACCATTGGAAACGCATGCTATCAAGCGTCGACGTTTTAATTGTGACCCTGCCTCTGTCGACCTCCAACAATAGTTTGATTGGTACCGCCGAATTGGATGCGATGAAGCAAGGGAGCTATTTAATCAATGTCGGTCGCGGTTCAGTTGTCAATTCAGACGCACTCTATCACAGCTTGGAGCAAGGGAAACTGGCAGGGGCTGGGATCGATGTGGTCGAGCCCGAGCCGTTACCCGCGGAATCACCGCTATGGAACTTGAACAATATCATGATTACGCCTCACGTCGGTGCTCAGTCCCCTTCGCGAGTGCCACTAACGATCGACTTGTTTTTACAAAACGTACAGCGATTTTGTCAGAACCAATCATTATGGAATGGGGTCGACAAAAAACTTGGTTTTCCTCGCCCGGAACATCGACTCTGTTAGACTTTAGCCCCTTGGGGCCAATTCCTCTCGTTCGACAACAGATCTACTCCATTTCGTCCCAAAATTGAGACCATCGGCGGGGCGAAAACACAAAAACGCGGATTTTTTTCTCTCTATCGTTTTCATTGGGATTTATTAACTTATACTGAGAAAGAATTCGATTGGATTTCGAGAATTTGAATTACTCTCGCTTGCCATCACCAGTTCAATGGCATATCAGTATAATCAACTGAAATCGCGATTGATCATTTCCTTTTTTCGTCGCCCAAGGATTCCTGTTTCAGGAAAAAGAAAGGGGACGCAGCTCATTGTTTTAGATGGGGAGTGTGTTAATATCTATGTCATGCCCAGACGCCCCCGAATCTGTCCAGCGGGAATTTGCTTCCATGTGATTAATCGCGCGGTCGCACGCTTACCGTTGTTTGAAAAAGAAGGTGCCTACGAAGCCTTCGAACGTGTGCTTGGTTTGGCCCACGGTCGGGTACCGTGGCTTGGTTTCCAAATGGAAAAAAGCACTCGTCAATTTCAGATCTCAAAAATGATCCAGCATGGAAATCAGTTCCTGGTACACAATAGTAGGTCCTCAAATGAAGATTGAAATAGCAGTTGGAACTTTTTTATTTTTGTCCTGTTTTCAATTTTTACATGGACAGGTTGGGGACTCCTCATCCTCTGATTTTCGTCCTCCCAAGAACCTGCGTGGACAATCGTATTCAATCGAAGAAGTTAAAAAGCTTAAAGGAAATTCCCCCATCAACAAAATGCTTGAAATCAAAACGGTTGCAATTCCAATCGATCAGAGCAACTGGGACCGTTTAGGGTATTTGCGTTCGGATGACAGTGAAGAAAATCCAATCAAAACTATCCATATATACGGATTTGAAAAGCTAGGAAGGTCTTTGATAAACAGCAAAATAGAAGATTCCCATGCTCTGAAACAATTTTGTTTAGGTTTATCGCAAGACTATGTCAGACGCCCCGCAATTGGAGATTTTACTTACCGATTTGGGGGAGCTGGCGGAGGCGCTTACTTGGGTGTGCTACAATTCCAAATTGAAAATGAGGAACCGATCTTGGTAGGGGTAGCTTCTCACAGCTTTTACCTCGATGTGCACTACGGTTCAACGCGTCAAGAATTTCATTCACTACCTCTCGCAGAAGCACTCAAGCGATATCTCAAGTCGAAGGGAGTTGAGATGTCACAGGAAATCTACGAAAAACTTTCGGGTCTTGACAAAATGAGATTGCCGGAGGGATTTGAAGATTGAAATGTTACAGGCCGAATTATGGTCGCATTTTTGGCCGAATTAAAACGTTAGTGATTTGGGGTTTTTTTGAGGGGTTGGCCGAATTGTTGTGAATTCTGGAGCGACTCAATCGCCGCGACCGAATTCTGGTCGCACTTTTCTTTGTTGGCACACCCCTTCCCAGGGGTTACAATAAATAGAACGCTAAACACCGCTACTCTACTAAATCAGAACACTTCGGGAAAACGCTCTCGCGCGCGGGGAGTCAAATTTCAAAAATGGTCGCACTGAATCAAACCAGGAATCCACCAACTTCAGTGGCTGATTCTGCGCCCAAACATCGAAAAACCCCACCTGATAACAACTCGTTTCCGACAAACCGTATGCGATCGTTGTTACGCGCCAGATACTACGATCCCCACACCGCCGAGTTCCTCTCCCCCGATCCCCTGGAGTATGTCGACGGGATGTCACTCTATCGGGCATTCTTCGTGCCGGGTGGGATAGATCCGTTGGGGTTGTGTTCTGCGGTCGAAGGAGATGTCCTTACTCAGATAGGTTATATTCCGTTGCACTATGGCGATATCCTA
>JBGTHU010000053.1:0-3504 GCA_041745975.1 Mariniblastus sp. | reverse complement strand
ATTTTTCGAACTTGACCATGATGTCTGCATCGTCCCCGAGCGCATCGTCATAGCGAAGTTTTTGATGGGGGAGCAACAGTTCGTACAAACGTAACTGCCAACTCTCGCACAATTCACGCTTGTCCTTATCCGAATCAGTTTTGGGTCTTTTATCGTAAGCAATTTTTGCCAGCCTTTTAGCCTCATTCAACGCCGACTGCTGCTTCGATGTGACGCCCAACCAGCGAGCCATTGCCTCATCAAAGATGAAACGCTGTAAAGGTGCGGCTGCGGAATGTTTATTCCAAACACGACCGCTTCTACGGCGAACGAAATCTACCAAAACTGCCTGCATAAATTTCTGTTGCTGATCCGTATCCAACATTGCCTCAAATTCAGCCCAAGCCATACGATCGAAATCCAGCCATTGTTGATTTGAAAGAGGCTCTCCTTTCTGTTGTTGAACCTTAAAGGCTTCCAGCCTGGCGTCATAAATTCTGGCATGCATTCGTTGAGCGTTTAGCAGTTGCTCGCGACTGAGCCCCAGCAGATCGCGATTCCGAATTAATTGAAAAGGAAACATTTGGTAGTCGATAATTTCAACTTCCTCGTTTGGGTACAGATCTTTAACTGTTTGTGCGAGGGATCGTTTTGAAAATGCGGCAACAATTAGAATAAAGACAATGACGGCAACAATTTTCATATTTTGTTTCATTTCAGCTCCTTGTTAGGACAAAGAAAGGCGACAGTGCGATCTGAATACGATGCATCACTGAATACGATGCATCATTTTTTCCTTGTTTCAATTTACAGAAATCCGTAAGAGGGCGCGGGCCGAACCGACTAATCCCGTAACGACATCGATCTAAAATGAAGGATCGCCTTCTTCTGTTCTTCAGTAAGGATTCGAGAGACTTTCTCCTCCGTCTCTCGATGTATTTCCCTAAACGGCTGTCCAATTTCCCATTCCAACTGTTCGTCGCCCTGTCGAAATCGCGTATTGACTTGGTCAAACTTGGACCTTTGATCGCGGCTTAACTCCAGATAATCCCGCCACTCGGGACAAGTCAGTGGCACCTCCAGCCAACCGCGGCTCATCAAAAACTGATTCCCCAATTGGCGCAAACGTTCTTGCTGAGACGGGTTAAGGATTTGATTAACTTGATCGTGGTAGGTGCCAAATTTCTCGGCAAACTCCTTCGCAGATTCTCGCATACCCTGGGTCGTCATATTTAGCCCCATTTCCTTCCTTACAGAAATATCCTCGTCTGGAAACGGGCTATTGTTAATCCAGCTCTTTTGTGACTGAGTGAGTTGGTTGACTTGCAGTTCACTGAGTTTAAGGTCACGGCGAACATCTTCAGTTAGCAACAAATCAAATAAAGCGTGCGGATGAATTTTGGCATCGAGGTGTGGATGGGTTAAATGCAACAACTTGCCCAGCTCCGGTTTTTCTTTCGTTTCGATTCTCACCCCGGATTTATCACTAATCCTCGACGGATCGCGTAAGAAAATCCTCGCATCTCCCGATAGCTTGTTGTAATATTGCTTCATATAAGCTGCCTCTTTACCCAACGCTTCTTTATATATTGCTTGTTGGTGAGGTAGCAAAAGTACAAACAGAGTCTCCTGCCATTGAGCCAACAAGTTGGCCTGAGCTCCTTCGGGGTCGTATAAAGGTGAATCTTTCGGTAGCGTTTTTATTAACTCTTCCGGTGAGGCTCTTTTTTCTGCATGTTGTTTCGCCTGTTGCAACTGTTTTTGCTGCTCCTTGGTTACCCCTAACCAGTCAGCAAACTCGCGACAATAAACGATTTCTTGCAGTGGCAACACAAGTTCAGTTCCATGGCGATAGTTCAAACTGCTTTGACTGCGAACATACCAGTAAAGAAAATCCTGCATGACTTTATTGGTTTGTTGTTCATCCATGACCAACATCAATTCTTCCCATGCCATTTGTCTAATATCATCGTGTTTCGGCCCTTGGTACTGGTCACCCAATTCAATTTGAAGCGATTCAGCTTGTATTCGAATTTCATTGATCTCTGAATTTCGCTTTAAAAACGTTTCTCTTTGTTCTTGTGTTAATCCAAGGTTTTCATTGACAGCGTAACTATAAGCCAGAGTACCTCTAAAATATCTCAGCTTAATCTCTTCCTCGGGATAAATATCTTTTATCGATTGCCCGGAACAATCAACCATAAAGCAAAAAGCACAAAGAACTGAAAACCCCAATAGAATGGCATTTCTTAAGATAATCACCAATTTCTCCTTTTTCAACGAACTTCGTTATCTAAAAAAAGCAACCGTTCACGGATAAATCAAGGCTGCTTATACCCTGACAATACGTACCCAACTGACCACATAAGCAAAGCAAAAATTTACTAAGAATCCTCGATTCTCCCTAACAGCTTCCCAATTATGTTGGGCGACACCTACTCGTGAACGGTTGCTGAAAATCAAAGACAATTACTTACTTGATAAAAACCAAGGCTAACTCTCAAGGCAGCCTCGACCGAAAAAATATTGGCATCTCGCCAAAAAAACCGATTCGAAATTTCCGAATTAAAAAAGCCCAGCCTAACTATAACTCTGGAGGTGGGTCTGGATTCTGTTTTTTCATAAAAATGACATCCCACTCTGCTGCTGTCGCGAATACACCACCAAGCAATTGCTTCTCAACGACATATTTTACTGTCATCTTGTCTCCGGTATAGTTATCCTTTATTACTGTGGGGCCATCTTCAGTTTCAGTAGTACCCCAATTATTAAATGGCCCCGTCATGTAACTTCCGATCTGTGTGTCGTTTTGGTCAAGTACAGTAGCCCTGATCCTGAAAATATACAATGGACTATCTGGCAGCACTGTCATTTTTGCCTTACATTTTGTTGCCAGCTTTGCTTTGCCGTTTACCTGCTCAAATTCAACCGTCGTTTCTTTTTCAAGATCTGGTGCGTCGTTCCATGAGGAAAACAGTCCCCACTTAGTTCTGTGATACTTTTGGATTATTTCAGCACCCGCAACTGGCTGTTGTGCCCACAAGTTGCTTGGCGATGTGACCACATTGAATCCCAACGAGAACGAAAAAACGACCAGACAGACCAATAGGTTCTTAGTTAATAAACTCGTATGAAACATTTTGAATCTCCAAATTTTAATGGATTGTAAATTGATTTGAAATATTGATTGGATTGAAAACAAAAGGATTTAATCGATATTCCAACACGAAGAAAGTGGCGGATTCGATTGACGGAAGATCAAAGGCAATCGGCGGCGGCGAACGCCCGGATCGAAGCCAAGCGAATTTAGAAGGGAGGTGATGGCCTGTTCGGTGGCTGTCAGTTTGAAAGGGCTCGGATCGTTGTTTGCCTAAGCGACGTGATGTAGATTTGCACTTTTGGCCTGACCCCGACGCTGCGATTTACTTCACTTAAGCGGGGGTCGCTGATTGCTATTTGGTATAAAAGATAGCAAATTATTTACTAATGTCAATCGGGACAAATTTTAAGAATTGATGAAAAAAT
>JBGTHU010000052.1:0-2304 GCA_041745975.1 Mariniblastus sp. | reverse complement strand
ACAAATCGATTTGGTGCAGTGCTTCAGCAATGCTTACTCCATCGGGATAGATCGAATCATCCCCGGCTAAAGCTTGCAAGACGTCCATTCTTGCAGCCTCCATTCGAATCTCGCCACGAGCCAATCCATGCATCCAACCTCGCGGATGCTGCCAAGCCCCTGCCGGCAACAGGTGGCGATCCCAGCTCCGGGGCATTTCGGGTTGTTGTGGATCATCCCAATCGGCTCCACCGAGACCGCCGGGATGGTGGGAAACCTTGCCAACTGACACCGTGAAGTATCCATGCTGGCGAAACCAGCTGGGTAAACTGGGGAAAACCGCCTTGCCCGCGCGTATCGCATTGGCTCGTTGAAATAAAGCATTATTGGTGTGACCGCCATATCGCCCCGTGAGCAACGCGTAGCGCGACGCCCCGCAGGTTGGTGCCTGGACAAAGTGTCGGTTAAACCTCACTCCGGTTTCAGCCAAATGATCAATATGCGGCGAATGGATATAATCGACGCCAAAACAATTTAATTCGGGGCGTAAATCGTCAATGCAGATCAACAGTACGTTTTTAGGCGGTACTTGCTTTGGGCGTGATCCATTCGAGGGGTGGTGCACGGGATGCGATTGAGCGGACAGGGGTAGGGCCCCTTCAATCAAGATGACGCTTATCAAAATGACGCCCATCACCCACTTCAAACTAAATGGAATCACTTGCTGGTCGCTCTTCATTTTTTAATCCCTTATTTATTACTCATGTTACTGGGAATCGATCAATAGCGTTCGGCAACGTCGAAATTTCTATTTTTTAATGTCAGCGGTGAATCGACTTGACTACTTTTTGAACGACTCTCGGAAAGGCTTGGATACTTTTTAACCGCAATTTTTCGTCTGCCGCTCAAAAAAATGCCTGTTTTAGTGGGATATTGGGGATGACTGATGGTCGATCAAGCAATAATAGTTTAGACTATATCAGTAAAGCGTGCCATTTGAATGCGGGTATTCGACGCGAGACCAAAACGCAACGACACGCAAAAACTCAATCACATTGAAAAACTAGATTTCAAGTCCACGCCCATGACCAATTTTCTAAATCAATCGTTACTTTCTCAAGCTCAAGGCGATCAAATTCCACTTCCACAACTCATTTTAATCGTGGTTGTTTTGTTTTTTGTAATGGTCGCGTTCGTGATCGCGATTGTGATGCTCTCCTATTTCCGTTGGTGGATTCAAGCGTTTTTTGCGCGAGCCAAGATCACCCTGTGGGAATTGATCGGTATGTCATTTCGAAAAGTCAAACCGGCGGTGATCGTGCCCAGCAAAATTATGGCGGTGCAAGCCGGCTTGAACGACCCAGAAATCACCACCAGGGCCTTGGAAGCCCACTACTTGGCGGGTGGTAATGTGCCATTGGTAATTCGGGCTCTGATTGCCGCTAATAAAGCCAAGACGATCAAGTTGAGCTTTCGCGAAGCCACTGCCATCGATTTGGCGGGTAGAAATGTTTTGGAAGCGGTACAGACCAGCGTCTACCCCCGAGTTATCGATTGCCCCCCTCGCGGCAGCAAGCGCTCCAGTCTCGATGCGGTCGCCAAGGATGGAATTCAATTGATGGTCAGGGCTCGCGTAACCGTCCGCTCGAACCTGCAACAGTTGATCGGAGGTGCCACCGAGGAAACGATCGTGGCCCGTGTGGGTGAAGGAATCGTTAGTGCCATCGGATCGGCGGAGTCACACAAAAAAGTTCTGGAAAATCCAGACATGATCTCCAAGACGGTACTCGCGCGTCGACTCGATTCGCAAACCGCTTTTGAAATCGTATCGATTGACATTGCAGACATTGATGTGGGCGAGAATATCGGTGCCAGACTGAGAGCCGATCAGGCGGAAGCTGACACTCGAGTCGCCCGAGCCCGGGCCGAAGGCCGCCGCGCGATGGCGGTGGCTCAGGAGCAGGAAAATATTGCCAAAATGGAAGAGAGCCGAGGGAAGCTGGTCGCCGCCGAAGCGGAAGTCCCGCAAGCGATTGCGGATAGTTTCACGTCGGGTAAATTGGGAATTTTGGAGTATTTCAAGTTGCGTAACGTACAGGCCGATACCGACATGCGAAAAGCAATTTCATCAAACAGCGGTTCCCACAATTAATTAAATTTAGCAACAGGCGATTTGATGGCTCGTGATATCGAAGAATTCCTGCGTCGTGCGGCTCAACGGCGACAACAACACTTAAAGGGGGACCAGCCCGCCGCTCCCGCCAGCCCGCCTGTCGATTCGTCAGCGATTCCGATGGCGGAAGGCGTTGCTGCGCCTCGCTCAGA
>JBGTHU010000051.1:0-5755 GCA_041745975.1 Mariniblastus sp. | reverse complement strand
GCCAATGGATGTCTGCAAGTGATTAAGGGATCGCATAAAATGGGTCGCATCGATCACGTTCAAACGGGGGACCAAACCGGAGCCGACTTGAGTCGAGTCAACGCGGCACTGGAGCGTTTGGAGCTGATCTATTGCGAGCTTGACCCCGGCGATGCCATTTTCTTTCATGGCAACTTACTGCATCGTTCGGACCCAAATCGCAGTCAGCATCCCCGATGGTCTTTGATTTGTTGTTACAACACTCGGCACAACGATCCGGTAGTAACTGATGGAAAGCATCCCAATTATAGTCCTTTGGAAATTTTGGATGACGACCAAATCAAAATATCATTGAATCAGCTCGTCGATTGACATTTGAGGTCGGTACTTCTAGATAGAAACTAAACCCATGAAAATTTGCATGTTGGGGTCGGGCTTAATCGCCATGTTTTACACCATGACGCTGCATCGCGCACGAAGTCGTGATCAAGTCAGCGTTGTTTATTCGCGAACACGCAAGTCAGCTGATCGTTTTGCCAAGCAGTGGCAGATCCCCCATGCCACTACGGATCTGGAGGAAGCTGTCGGGCACCCTGAGGTTGACGTGGTCGTGGTCGCGTTACCCAATCATTTGCACGAATCGGCGGTCATGGCTGCAGTGGTTGCCGGTAAACCCGTGCTGTGCACCAAGCCACTGGGCAGGAACGCCGAAGAGGCGTTACGAATGATGGAAGCAGTCGAACACGCTGGATTGTTTGCCGGCTATCTGGAAGATTTGGTTTACACTCCCAAAACACTTAAGGCGCTCCAGTCAGTGCGAGAAAAAGTGATCGGCGAGGTGTTGTGGGTTCGTTCGCGCGAAACCCATCCTGGCCCACATAGTGATTGGTTCTGGAATAAAGAACTATCAGGGGGTGGAGCGATTGTTGATATGGGATGCCATTGCATTGAGATCGCCCGAAATTTTATCGGGAAGGACATCCGGCCGTTGGAAGTCGTTTGCTGGGCCGATACGCAAGTCCATCCGATCGAAACGGAAGACCATGCGATCGGTTTGGTGCGATATGAAAATGGAGCCATTGGCCAATTCGAGGTCAGTTGGTCTTTTCGGGGGGGAATGGATTTGCGCGATGAGATATCGGGTACTGAGGGTACGATCTGGTTGAATCATTGGCTGCGCACGGGATTGGAGATGTTCTCGGCAGCGGGACAAACGGGATATGTTGCTGAAAAATCAGAGGCGTCACAAGGTTGGATGTTCCCTGTAGGGGACGAGGCCGCTGCCCTGGGGTACACGGAAATGTTTGCCGATATGCTGACCGCGTTTGAGCAGCACCGCGCCCCGGCGGAAACATTTTATGATGGCTATATCGTCAATGCCATTATTGATGCAGCCTATCAATCAGTACAGTCCAAACAGTGGGAATCGATTGAGTTGCTAGTTTGGCGAGGAAAAACGAATGCTGATGCTATCTCTGTGGTCCGAGAACACGACCCCTATTATTTGTTGATCAAGCGCGAGTTGTTACCTGATGGCAAAACCAAATTGATCCTTCGTCACAAAGAAACCGGCGAAATCACCCAAAAGATACTTTAGGATCTGTCCCGAATGAACACCGGATTTTAGCGGAGCGGCGCGTGCCGTCCGGTCTCAAAAAAACCGTATGGCTCGCGCCCTACCCCTACCATTACATCGAGGAACTTGATTCGGGACATATCCTCAAGGGAAAGGTTTGCAAACCAAATAGTTTCCGTTACCTTTGCGAGTCCGTTCAATTCAAAAGGGGCGGCAGATTAGAATTTACGATTGGTAGTCGCAGCTAAGAAGATTCGCGGTAAATCGGAGGCGGTAATTTTTTTATTTGCCGACCACCCAATGACTCGATCTGCCCCCTCAAACAGAAACGACGTCATCATTTGGAACGCGAAACCTGACATTTTTTGTGAACTGTTGAACATCCATGAGAGCCGGGCCCTATAACCAGTCTTCCTGGGGGAGATTAATGAAATCCCTGTTTCCATTGCTGGCAGGCTGTAGTAAACTAACGTATATGGAGAAATGGCTTCGAAAACAAAAAGGCAAGTAATCCTGGTTGGTATACATTTGGCTCGCTTTAGTGAGCGGCAGGTATTGTGATTCCTTCATTAACTGCGTTTTGGAAAAACGCGGTTAGTTTTGGAACCATAGTTTTTGTCTGCCATTCGTCTCAGAGCTAGGCCATTTTTTTGAAGAAAAAAATATATTAAAATCTTCGGCCTACGTATCTTAATAGCATGTGGCGGTCGACGAACGTTGTGAGGCTTAAGTTGTCGAGTACTTACCGAACACCTGAATCGCTGCTGGAACACGACCAAGTCAGGGCGATCTATGACGAATTTTCGGAGGGACTGTATCGGTTCTTGACGGGAGTTCTCAAAGACTCTGATGCGGCTGAAGATGCATTGCAAGTGACTTTTCTCCGCTTGGCGGAAAAGGGACACACGGTACAGCGAAAAGGATCGATCAAATCGTGGCTGTACCAGGTCGCCTTCAACGAGGCTTTGTTGTTGCGTCGCAGAGAAGGCACCCGAAAAAAACATCAAGAAGCCGTGGCGGGTTTTTTGCAGGCGCGGCCCCGAGCCGTCGCTTTAGATAATCCCCATCATGTGGTTGATGACATGATCCGCCAGGAAGCTACAGCGCAGGTCCAGCAGGCATTGGATCGGCTTACCAAGGTGCAACGCGAGGTAGTTGTTAAGCGTATATATGAGGACAAAAAGTTTCGAGAGATTGCGGCGGAATTGGATGTTCCGCTACCAACGGTATTGGCTCGCATGCAAGCCAGTTTGAGAAAGATGAAGCCCTTCTTGAATCAGGCCTGGTTGGCCGAGGAATGAGGGGATGCTTTATGGATTGCAGCAAGTGGTAAATTGCAACCAGAGGCGTTGGGGTGGAAACAGTTCGTTGTTTTGGTTGGGCGATTAGTTGAGTTTGATGAGTTTTAAGTTTTTTTGGGTCTTTAATTTAACTGCTGTTTCATGAGTTCCGGTCATAACAATCGCGGCAATCGTCCTCGCCTTTCAAGGCTCGAGTGGTTCGCCTTTTGCTACGTTGCTGATGAACTGAAGGATCGGCAGCGGGATGCGTTCGAACTGCGATTGTCAGTCGACCAAAGAGCGCGTGAGGCCGTGGCCACCGCTGTCGAGAATTTTGCTTTAATCAAAGCGACGCTTGAATCTGATCGGGCGGAAAGAAAACTGTCAGAGCAATTGCCGTCACGAGTTAGATCCAGCATGTTTTCGCGTGCTTCCCGAAAATCGGGTCGAGCTCCCATTGCAAAATTGGCTCGTGCCAGTGCCAACAAGGGAGTTGCTCGCCAAGTTCATCCCTCTCGATTTCAACCTGCCGGATCGCCTAAGCTGGGATTTCTGGATCCGCGAAGTTTGCGCTCACACTGGCGGCAGTTGCGATTGGAAACAGTCGCTGTGATAACAACTGCTTGCTTGGTAATGCTGATGGGAAATTTGATTTGGAACCCACGATTCCAGTTGAATGCTCCGCTTGCTCCCAATGCTGCATTGCCCGTTGATGCTAAAGTGATGTCCAAAATTCTCCCCGTCACTCCTGAGCAAAATGAAATTGCGGAAAGTGATACACCTGATTTACTGATTGATCAATCGATTGATCAAGCAATGGGTCGATCAAATAAGGAATTAAAGGCTGATTCAAATGAGGAGTTGTCGCCCGTTCCGGCTGAGTCTCGCGAAGTTCCAATCAATACGGTGGAGTCAGTGAGCCTTAAGAATCAATCTCCCTCGGCAGAACAGCGTGCTGTCGCTTTGTTCCAATTTTGGACAAAGGAAGGCGATGTCCATAATCCATCGACACTTCAAACAACAACCGAACCATGCTTTAACGAGTCGATGACGGCTCTGCTTTCCATGACGGAAGAGCAGATACAATACGAAGAGAGTGACCCAGTAATTTTGGAGGACGGAAATTGGCTTTTCGAAGCACTCTGGGAAAAGGCAAATCAAGCTAAACCGCTTTCACAACCTCAAAGCGACTCTCCTTCACCAAACGAAAACAAACCTAGTGAGTTTTGGGGATAGTTTATGTTCCGCTTGAATCAATTGTATTTCTTTAGCGTTTTTCTAGCTGCTGGTTGTGGGGTTCTTTTGGCAAGCCCAGTGCCAAAGGGTTCCCAAAAACAAACTCAAAATGGCAACTATCGCTTGGAAGGTCCACCGAGGTGGCACGACAAAAACAATCTCAGGCAGGAACAAGATTATCAGTTGTTGGACATCGATCCGATCATTGATCCTTTCGTCGATCGCAGAACGGGAGTCAACCGCAAAGCCCAAAAAACACAGGATGCATTACCTCGTACTGCGACCCATCCTGCAACATCCTCGTCGATTCTCAAAAAGGATACGAACTACAACGCTAATAGTAATGGCTCGCGGGCCAATAACGATTTTCAGAAACCGGAAGCCAGTGGGCTTATCAGCGAACTTGTCGATGAGGCTTCTGAAGCCAACCGTTTTGGTGATCGTTTAAGTTCGCGCCGACAGATCGAATTGATTGATTTCGTTCATTACAATTTGCCTGACATGGAAGAGCCCTTATTGCTGTTGGAGATGTCCGATCCTACTCTATTTCAAATGGCTCTGGCATCAATAGATCAATCAGTCACCAAGCTTGAAAAGTTGTTAGATTTAGGGAATCAGGATGCATACGATCGAGCTCTCGCTGGCTGGAAGATTGACGCGGAAATCAAGATCGCGACGGTTGAGCTTTCGTTTGCTGACACACCGAAACTGGTTCGCGATCTTGAGCGATTGATTGAGAAGCAATACGAAATGAGAATTCAGTTTTTGAAAGCAGATCGGGATCGTCTGTTGGCGAATCTGGATCGAATTGAAAAAACGATAGAAAAACTGGAAGCGAATCCCTCTGAGGAAATCCAACGTAAAATGAACCTTGCCTTGCGTGCTGCGGCAAAATCTAGGAAAAATGAGGTTCAGCCAGTTGGTCAAAAGCCAAGTGATTGGCGATCAAAAAGTATTAGAACTCCTGCTCGCTCCTCACGAACCAATGAAGATTTTCTTAGCCCGATCATGCAACATGAATTTGTACTGCCGAAGCGTTGAGAGTCGCTGACTTTCATTTGCGAGAACCACTATCGGTCCAGCAGTTTCCAATTAAAAAATTCCCTTGTCGTACTTGTTTTGTTTGTAACCGTTTACGGGTCGAGAGGGAGGCCGACGCTTCCACCGAGACAATATCCACCCTACCGGTTGCACTGGCAACGAGGTCTCTCGACAGGAGCCTCGACCTCCCTACAAATTTCCCCGCTTCGCTTTTGTGTGGCGCCAAATAGCCTTGAACGGTTACATTTCTTTTGATTCAAGCGGTTCATCTCAACATTAAGTGAATGCAATCTTCGCATCTGATCACGGCATCAGCGACGACAGAAATGAACAGTCGGTTAACGCTCAAAATTGGTTGTCGATTCAGCAATCGCCATGTTTTTTGTTAAAATTCTTTCGTTATTCGAGTTAATCTATTGGAGTTGGTAATAGCTGGTATAATTTTACTTTGCTTTTAAGAAAAGGAGCTTTATATGTTAGACATTCCCGTACTACGCTGGGGTAAGCCGTATGAATCTTTGGAGAAATCGGAGATCGTTCACTTTTACACCGGAGAACCGATTGCCCAGGTGAGTTCGGCCAACGGGGGGTTGGTCAGTCGTGACATGCGGCAAGCGGAAAAGGCGCGCAAAATATTGAGAGA
>JBGTHU010000050.1:0-5349 GCA_041745975.1 Mariniblastus sp. | reverse complement strand
GATTTAGTTGATCTCGATTTTGGCAACGCTTCATTTCGATTTCATTCGAAAACCAGGGTGACGCTTGGAACACTCACCTTTGATCGCCAGACCTTTGATCAGTGATAATCAGCTTGGTTGCTGACTTCACCGGAAACTTATGTCAAGACAGCGGAATGTCAAACTTTGCCGAATAAATAAAGTTGAATTTTTGAATGAATTTGCCCTCTTGGTTGCGAATATCCCGGTTATATCAACGAAGCCGTTTTTTCCCTACAATCTGTCTTTAATCATTTGGTTCAAACATTTGTGTTTCCCACTTTGTCCCTCTTGGTATTTCCCTCTGAAAGTTAACGCGTGAACGATTCGTATTCCCCCTACCAATCTCCAGAAATTAATTCAATTGGAAATCAAGCTAGTTTGAACGAAACCATCGTTCCGCCGCCCGCGAATTTGGGGATCGGTGGCATCGTGTCCTGGATGGTAGTCATTGCTATTGTGATTTCAATGGCGTTCTTGCAAGCGGCCAGCAAACGGGCTGAAAATGAGACGGATGCCGAGGGAGCTCCGCAACCGGGCCAAGCCGAGATCGCTCAATCCGTCATTCAAGGGAAAAATGTTTTATTCCAGAAAAAAATGCTGCAACGGCAGCGGGACGCAGGCGCGGACAATGACCAAGATTCGGCAGAAAAACCGGGAGAACAGGAACAATCGGAAGCGAACCAAAATTCAGTCGATGTATTGGAAGCTGAGAATGGTCCCCGTCGCAAAAAGAGAAGAGTCCCGGTACCGGAACAGTTAGACGGAGGTACCGTGGCAGAACGTTGGTTTTATACGATCTTGCTCAACGAAGCCGAAGGTGTTGAACCGGCCTTGGAACACCTGCAACGCACACGAGAGCTTAGGGAGCGGGCAGGAGTCGAATTAAATGAAGACCAGCAAGCAACCGAAAGTCTAATTGAATCGATTCTTGATCGCTATCGTCAGGAAGATTTTGGCAATCAGCATTTGACTGATGAGTCACGTCAGCAGATCAATCAAGATTTAGGCTGGTTTGGTCAGTTATTATTATCTCCGGAAGAGGGGCCCGACCAAGTTCGCCGCACTGAATTGATGAGTAACGCTGAAATTTGGGGATTCGCGTTTGGGGGGTTCGTTGTTTTGTTTTTACTCGCTGCCGTCTCCGGATTCGTAGGGTTGGTATTGTTCTTTGTTTTGGCAATCTTAAAGAAAATCCAGCCGAAATTCGTATTGCGGCCTAGCTCTGGCGATATTTATATCGAAACATTTGCGATTTGGTGTGTGGTTTTTTTTGGTGGACAAGTCTTATTGGGTTGGATGCTGCAGAATCTTGGAGAGGTCAGCGCGTTTCAGTCTTTGACGGCCAGTTTCCTCTATTTCTTTGGTTCGCTGGTCGTTTTAGTTTGGCCGCTAAAGAGAGGGATTTCTTGGTCCGAACTGGTTTCCGATTTAGGTTTGAGCCGCGTCAATCCATTCAAGGAATTGGGGTTATCGATTCCCGCTTACTTCATGACGCTGCCATTAGTGTTAATCGGTGTACTTTTTGTTGCCATTTCGACCAGTTTCAGTTCGCGGGCTGCCGATGATTTTTCTCGTTCCAGCGGTCCTTCTCACCCCATTCAAGAAATGTTTGGTGAAGGGGGGATGACGATTTTGGCGATTTTTTTAACCGCTTGCGTCGCCGCTCCGATCGTGGAAGAGATTATGTTTCGCGGTGTTTTGTATCGGCATTTAAGGGATCTTTCCGGTCGTTTCCGATTTTTTATTAGTGTCACGATGGCTTGTTTGGTCAATAGTTTTATTTTCGCCGCCGTTCACCCTCAAGGTGTGTTGGGAATCCCGGTCTTAATGGGGCTGGCGATCGGTTTTTCTTTGGCTCGCGAGTTTCGCAACAGCCTCTACCCGGCGATGGCGATGCACGCCATTAATAACTTCTCTGCATTGTCGCTGTCGCTGTTTTTTTTCTCTTAAAGCCTATTGGCAGGCACGCCAATCAAGGCTAAATTTTGGACGCATCGATCAAATCAGAAAACGACATTTCGGAAACTCAAAGTGTTAAGAACTCACACCTGCGGCGAACTTAATCGGCAACATATTGAACAAACGACGACCTTATGTGGCTGGATCGACACGGTTCGCGATATGGGCGGTGCGTTGTTTATCGATATTCGCGACCGTTATGGAAAAACGCAAGTTGTCACCAGCAATTTAACCCCTTTGGAAGTACGCCAAGAGGCAACGCGGCTGAAGTCGGAGTTTGTGGTCCAAGTCACCGGCCAAGTTCTGCAGCGTCCAGCAGGGCAGTCAAATGAGAAACTGGCAACGGGAGAGATTGAAGTTCATTTGCAACAGCTGCAGGTGCTTAATCCGACGCTGGTTCCCCCGTTTTATCCGGGCCAAAAAGACTTGCCAACCGAGGAGATCCGCTTAAAGCATCGTTATCTTGATTTGCGACGTCCCCAAATGTTGAGGACGCTCGAGTTGCGCAGTCGGATCATCAAAGCGATGCGAGATTACGCAGCTGAAAATAATTTTATCGATATCGAGACGCCAATCTTGGGCCGCAGCACTCCGGAAGGCGCTCGGGATTATCTGGTTCCCAGTCGTGTGCATCCCGGTAAGTTTTATGCCTTGCCTCAATCCCCGCAAATTTACAAACAGATCATGATGATCGCCGGCTATGATCGATACATTCAAGTCGCTCGCTGTTTCCGTGACGAGGACTTGCGAGCCGACCGGCAACCCGAGTTCACTCAATTGGACTTGGAGATGTCGTTTGTCGATGCGGAGGATGTGATGGCGATGATTGACGGTCTGGTGCAGCGATTGGCCGGTGAGATTCTGGGAATCGAAATCAAACTACCATTGCCCCGTATCACTTACCATGAAGCCATGACTCGTTATGGGCATGATGCCCCGGACCTGCGATTTGGTATGGAAATATCAGACTGTACTGATATCGGGGCCAAGTCTGGCTTTCGTGTTTTCGAAGAAACCGCTCAGGCGGGGAATTTCGTTCGCGGAATCAATGCCAAAGGAGCCGCCGAGCAATTTTCTCGGAAACGTATTGATGAACTGACGAAATGGGTTCAAGGTGACTTTGGAGCAAAGGGATTGGCGTGGTTACGTTGTGAAGCGGATGGTTCGCTGTTTTCGCCCATTTCAAAAAATATGACCGCTGAGGCGCTGGAACAAATCAAACAGCGACTGCAAGCTGAACCGGGTGACTTGTTGTTGTTCATTGCAGACTCCTGGTCCGTAAGCTGTCGTGCGCTTTACGCCTTGCGGAAAAAGATTGGGGCCGAACTCAAGCTTTACGATCCGGCGACCATGCACTTTAGCTGGGTGGTGCAGTTCCCAATGTTCGATTTTGATGAACAAGAAAATCGATACGTGGCGATGCATCATCCTTTCACCGCTCCACTGGTGGAAGACATGCCGCTGCTCCAACAAGACCCTCAAAAGGCGCGCGCTCAGGCCTATGATTTGGTAATCAATGGATCGGAGGCGGGAGGCGGAACGATCCGAATTCATGACAATCAGGTGCAACAGAAAGTTTTTGAGTTGTTGGGCCTTAGCCCAGAACAAGCCCAACAACGATTTGGATTTTTGCTGGATGCATTAAAGTACGGTGCGCCTCCCCACGGTGGTATTGCTCTGGGAATCGACCGCATGGTAATGTTGTTCGCCGGTCTGGACAACATCAGAGACTGCATCGCGTTCCCCAAAACTCAAAAGGCGTTCGATTCGATGACCGAAGCCCCGAATGTTGTCGATACGGTTCAGTTGACGGAATTGGCCATCGAAATTTCAAAAAAACGTGCTGAAGCGGATCAATGACGCGACCCAAAACTTGATCCCTGCTAGAAATCGTTCTACTATTTTCGAAAGCAATTGGCTACAATAGTGGATCAGCTATAATAATGGACTGAACAGGGAGCAGTCTGGCCATTTAGGGTTTAGCGTTTAGACTATAATTCGTAAAGTTTGGGCTGAAGTTGAAATGTTTCCCAAATACAAATACCTTCCCAATTTCAAGTTAAAACCATGAAATGCCAAAAATGCGAAAAACCCGCTACCTTTCATATTACGGATTTGACAGGCGACGAACTTTTAGCATTGCACCTCTGTCCCGATTGTGCCAAATACTATCTCCAAGACGGTCAACCTGAAGCGGAGGCACCGTTGCTGTCCGGAATCGTAGGGAAACAACTTAAATTGGAACAGACGGCTGAGGATTTACGCGAACTTGACAAACGGGAGTGTCCCGTCTGTGGAATTTCATTTTATGAGTTTCGCCAATCGGGCCGCTTGGGATGCCCTCACGATTATGTCTTTTTCGGCAATGAACTGGAACCGTTGTTGGTCAATGTGCATGGGGATAACCAGCATCGAGGTAAAACCCCTCGACGGGGCGACGAGCCGATGGACAGCCGAACTGAATTGATTCGCTTACGAAGGGAAATGAAAGATGTCATTGAACAGGAAGATTATGAAAAAGCGACCGAAATTCGTGATCGAATCAGAACAATTCAAGAACAACATGATAAACAACGTTCCGCTAAACCGCCCAGTTAACGACCATCCCGGGAGCCATCAATGAACGGTAGCGAATTTATGTTGCTCGAAGAAATGGCTAATCGCAGTGGGGAATGGATCAAGGGAAGCGGGCCTGAATCTGATATCGTCATGAGCAGCCGAATTCGGTTGGCTCGGAATTTGGCCGATTACCCATTCATTCGCCGCTGTACCGACATCGACCGAGCGAATATCGAATCGACGGTTCGCGAGAAATTGACGGCTGATCCCAACTGCCAAGGACTCACTTTTATTCCTGTCAATCAGTTGGACGAGGTTGATCGACAATTTTTGGTGGAGCGTCAATTGATTTCTCGGGAGTTAGCCAACGGTGAAGGAGCTCGATCGGTTGCGATCGATAGCCAAGAGCAGTTGAGCCTGATGGTCAATGAAGAGGATCATCTTCGAATTCAGGTAATGCGATCCGGATTGGATTTAGAAAAAGCCTGGGCCAGTATCAATCAATTTGACGATTTGATCGATTCCCACGTGACTTATGCCTGGCATCCGCTGTACGGCTACTTGACCGGTTGCCCCACGAACGTAGGTACGGGCATGCGCGTCAGCGTGATGCTGCATTTGCCAGCCTTAGTCATTACAGAACAAATTGAAAAAGTCTTTCGCTCGTTGCAACGAATCAGTCTTGTCGTCCGCGGATTATACGGCGAAGGAACGCAGGCAATGGGTGATTTCTATCAAATTAGTAATCAAATTACTTTGGGTAAAACCGAGGACGAATTGTTGGGACAGGTACAGGACGTTGTGCCAGTA
>JBGTHU010000049.1:0-4253 GCA_041745975.1 Mariniblastus sp. | reverse complement strand
CCATCTCCTCGCTGGCCCATGCGGTTCAATAATTGAGCATTGATTTGGAAAGCAACACCATGGACTGATCCGTCCCCGAGTACTGCCATGGTACCTCCAGGGTGGGCCGATCCGAATCCCATTTCGCGAGTCCGCCCGGTTCCCTCCATCACGTTCGACGGCCGCTGCCTATTATCGGGCCAAAGACCAAGTTCAAAGCCTCGCCACCCCCCCCAGGTGTCGCCGCCGTGGGGGCCCGAGGCCATTCTCATGGAAGACCAATCTGCATTGTGGTAGGTTCCTGACTCCCACCAATCGCTGTATTGGGAGGCAGCAAAACTGTAGAATTCAGCATTCGCTGCCTTCTCCATCAACATGATCGTATTGGACGTACCATCATAGACCGAGCTTGTATTGACTTTAGTATATCGAAAAACTTGGGGCGTTCCGCTTCCGTTTCTGACATGACCACCTTTGGCGATAATGCCAGTCCAAACACTATCTTGTTCAGCTGGATTTGGGTTCTCCCATCGAGAAAACGTTAATCCCCAAGTGTCCAAGCGAACACCATTTTCGTCAGCCCAACCTCGCGCCATACCCGCATAGTCGGAAAGCATCAGTGGAAAAGGATGAAAACTATTCAAAGAAATTCTCTGGCCTCGCGTCGGGCAGGTAAATGTCGGAATGGATAATTCCGCTACGGCGGGTACTCCACCCAACCAAATTCCTGACACCGCACGTTGGTCGAAAGCATTGTTCTGTTCCATGTAGGGTAAGATTTGATAAGCCCAACCCATGTTTTCGATTTCAAAAACCCGAGTCAATTGGCGACTGGGATCCCAATAACCATCGGAACAATCTCCCGCTGTGGGAAAATGCATGAACGAAGACTCAAAGTTTAGGGCAGCCAAGGCGAGTTGTCTCATGTTGTTTTGGCAAGTGGACCTCCGCGCAGCTTCCCGCACTTGCTGTACCGCCGGCAACAACATCCCAATTAGAATCCCGATGATCGCGATGACCACTAATAATTCCACCAGCGTAAATCCTCGTCGCTGGCAATTTTTTGTATTACACATAGCTACTATTCCTTTTGAATCAAGAAAATCGACGAATACAGTTATATATATTTTAACGCTCGCTCGGGGAAAATCAGTGCCATTAACTAATGGTAGCGTCGTATTAAATAGGATAACCTTTGTTCTGTTAATTGCAATCCAAAAGGAAGATGTCTTTCTTGAATGAACGTTTTTTATTTAGCGAGCAATTGAATTTTTCCAGCCACTCGTTCAGATTACTAAAACAGAGTCCGCCGGACCTGCCGGTGGACTCTGTTTCAACTTGGAATTCAAGGCTTTTTCTTCATCTATTTAGATTCGCCTCCATTCAATTGGCACGGGCAGGTCATTGATTGAATAACGCCAAAAAAGCACTAATTTTCAAACTCTTTCTCACGTTAGTAATCGAAAATCTCGCGTCATACCAATCGCGTTTCACTCCCAATAACATGGACAGTGAATTGCTCAAACTGGACTATTCTTCAACGTCTGCGGTGGCAAACCAAACCGGCTAAGCACATGGTCAACATCAGCGCTGTTGTCGGTTCCGGAATCGCAGTAATCGAAAACGTCCCATTCTTGGTGTCAATTGAAAACGTATGTTCCACCAAGCTCAAGACTTCGAACTCAATATTTCCATCCTTACCACCATCGGCAGCGAACTGCTCATTGTCCCAATTCCCTGTGTTGCGAAACTTAAACTGGCCGAGTCCCGTTTGCAGGGGAGTAAACGCAACAGAATAGACTTGATTTCCAAGGTGAGACAATTGTGGTCCATCGGTTGCCGAAGTCCAGTCACCCCAACCAAAGCCAGGCTCTCCAATTATCGACCAATCAGAAACAAAATCCGATTCAAACCCGACATTGTTGGGACCTTCCCAGAATCGGAACGTCATCGAACCATCGGAACCTGCACGACCCGTTACATTGCCGGCGGGCCAATTTGGATCAGGCCAATCTCCTGTCGTGATCTTAAATTCCTGCAACGAATTGGCATCTAGACCTGTGGCAGTGAAGGTGAAAAGTCCCCCTCCCTGGTCCGTCATTTCGAAAGCGGAGTTTCCTGGGGACCACCCCTGGAACGCACCGGCTACAAAGTATTGAGCCGAGGCAATTGCTGGGAAAGCAATTGTCAATGCGAGAAATAAAACAAATCTTTTCAACATGGTGTGAATCTCCTCATCTAAAGGGGCATATGGTCGAATTATTGAACATTATCTAAGTTATCAATATAACTACCCTTTATTTTTTGGCAATATTTACTTTTAGGTTTTTTTGGCATTTTATTAAATGGCCGCTTAAATGAACGTTTTAAGATGTAACGAGTGAAAAGTTAACTTTAAGACCAGGATTCTTCATTTAGAATCGATTTTACAGGCTAAAACTCTGGACAATTAATGTTCCTCGGACAATACCAACATTATCGTCGACACGAGTTAGCGCTTTCGGCCCCACCACCAACCCAGAAATTGCTCGCTGATCAAGGTTCCCATCAGCAGCACCAGAATCAGCGGCCAAATCTCGGCGGTTGCGGCAGATAAGGTCTGCGAAACCAATTGGTCGGCGGACAATCGTTTGACGTTTTCATTAAAAAAGTTACTTTCCAGGATGGCCGCATCGAGTCGTTTAAGATCACTTTCTCGAGAATCATGATTGACCGCAAAGAGGACTGATTCGGTAGCACCGTCACGATTTGTCAATTCGACCGAATAAAAACCTCGCTGCCTCAAATCGGCAAATTGAACTGCGAAGGCTTGTGATTGCGTATCGGCATCAATCGAACCTTCTGAACCTTCTGTCCGCGAGTCATCGTCAATTGAGTTGGCGTTTGGAGCAGCGGCACCGATGTCTTCAGCGATATCCCCTTGTTGGCGGACGGAATCAATTTCCGTCGATCTTGCTACATTATTTGATATCGGTTCGTTCTCGGTAGTGGCCGATCCTAAACGAGACCGCCGTAGATCCGCGTCAGAAATTGAGCGAGCGATCGATTCGATTCGCTCTTGACCGGGGTCAAGCAAGCCGACTCGGCGTTGGTAACGAGCCAGATCGATCGGCAAAATAATATCATCTCCGATATTCAAATTGGCCGACGCAACCTGGCCGCCATACAGATAATCGATCAAGTCAATGATGACAGGAGGAAAGGTAGGACTGGACGGCCACATGGTCCAATCCCCGTCGGCAGGAATGGTGAACATGACAACGCGCCCGTCACCCCAGCGTCGATCCGCCATGGCCGGACTATTGCGGTCATCAGTCAATCGTAAAGGAATTGATACATCAGCCGCTAGGACGTTTTCATTCAGTTCAGTCTGCCACCAACTGAAAACATCGACATTGCTTAAACTGGCCGAATCACTATCGACAATGACTCGCAGGGCCGGGTGGACTTGAGGGGCCACGTCAAAATTAACCCAGCGTGCCATCGTCGGCGAACCACTGATCGAAGTCAGCTGCAGTGGTGCCAGACCAGCCCCTTCATGCACGAATGTGCGATTGAAAGTTTGGGCTCGCACTCGATTGCCAGGCATGATCACCAGTCCCCCTCCCCGATTCACCCAGCTGGCCAGCCCTTCCAGGCAATCAGTAGAAAATTCATCGACGTTGCAAAGAAAAATAACCTGGTATTGAGCTAGCGCAACCGTTTCAAATTCACTTGCCGTGACGACTTCCAATTTCAATCCCGTACCTGGCAATTGCAGGCTCCTGAGATAGTGAGTTTCCGATCGCTCTCGGGAAGCTGAGGGGTCACCGTCAACCAGTAACACAGAGATTCCGCGACTGACCCAAGCAGCAAACAAGGCGGAACTATCCTCAATCAATTGATCTTGAACCAACGTCGAGGCGTCCATCGCCTGCCGATCGATCTCAGCCCGAATTGCGTAATAATCATATAAAGGTTCCTCAGAGGCGGACGCTAAACTCAAACGCTGCCAATCGGAGACGCTATCTTTTTCCTCGAAGAAGTGCACAAATGAAACTTCTTCGGTCTGTCCTGGTTGCAGATTGGCCAGATTGGCAAATTGGGGCTGTCCCTCATTAATTTGAAACAACACACGTGCTTCAGAAACCGACTGATTCCCCATGTTCGCAACCGAAACTTGAAAACGAACCGTTCGATTGGTGGTCAATAAGCCCTCCGGGCGGATGCCGGTCACCGCCAAGTTATCGTCTTGCGGACTGCCAACATCGATTAAAAAGCATCCCAAAGCATTA
>JBGTHU010000048.1:0-9524 GCA_041745975.1 Mariniblastus sp. | reverse complement strand
GATCATCGAGACGAATTGGATGCCGCCAGAGCATTGCAGGAAAATCTGGAAGGGTTGAGAAAATTGACGAAATAAGCGGCATCGTTTTTTCAAATTCTCGAGCTCCTGCCAGGGCCGACATCCGGGTCAAAGAACACTATTTGCGACGAGTTGTCAAATTTTTTTCTAAGATAATAAAGGGGCTGAGAAAAGTCTATGAGAGGTTTCAATCGAAACTCGTTCACAAAATCAATTCGTAACAAATAACTCTCTCATCCAAACGGCTACGGAATTTAAATTTTTCAGCCAACTTGCGAATCGATTGATTTTCCTGCAAGGATTGCCCCACCATGCGTCGAATCCCCCGATCGCGACAGTAGCGGAGCAATTTTTCCATCAATTGATTACCCAGTCCCCGTCCGTGGAGATCCGAACGGACCACGATGGCAAATTCCGCCTCCTGGTTATCGGCGTCCGCGATCGCCCGCGCGACCCCCCAAGTTTCGTTGTTTCCCAGTTCATTCTTACCGACGGCGATAAAGGCCATTTCTCGGTCGTAATCGATCTGAGTGAAGCGAGCCAAAGTGCTGTGATTCATATCATCAATGGACTTGAAGAACCGGTAGTATCGATCTTGCGGGGTCAACATATTCAGAAAGTCATGATGTGCCGGTTCGTCTTCCGGTTGAATCGGTCGCAGCAAGACAGGCTGGCCATCCTTTAGCGTGATCCACTCTTCTTCATGTTTGGGATAGGGGCGAATGGCCAATCGTTCGGCTCCCGGCTTGGGTTGATCCGTGACGCGAATTCGGGCATCCAACGCCAAGATCCCATTGGCATCGGCAAACAATGGATTGATATCCATTTCCTCGATTTGGGGATGGTCGACGATCAATTGTGACGTCTTGATTAAAGCCAACTGAAGTGCGTTGATGTCAACCGGCGGAGTATCTCGATACCCTTTCATCAGTTGATAGACTCGCGTATGAGCAATCAAATCCTTCGCCAGAATCATATTCAACGGAGGGAGCGAAACCGCTTTGTCATTCACGACTTCGACAGACGTTCCACCTTGCCCGAACAGGATGGTCGGCCCAAAAATAGGATCGTTGGTCGAGCCGATGATTAGTTCCAACGCACCTCCTCGCTGGATCATTTTTTGCACGGTAAAACCAAGCAAGTTTGCATCAGGACAGACACGCTCGATCCTTCGCAACATTCCTTCGGCCGAAAATCGCAACAAATTACTCGACTCGATATTTAATACGACTCCTCCCACATCACTTTTGTGAGTAATGTCGGGGGAGTGAATTTTAAGTGCCACCGGATACCCAATCGAATCGGCCAAGGCCACCGCTTCGTCGACGCTGTGAGCGATTTGAGTCAGCACGACAGGAATGGCATAGGCCTGCAAGATAATTTTCGCTTCCGCTTCCGTTAGGATCTGTCGACCTTCAGCCAAGGCGTCGTCGATCACTGATTTTACGGTTTCAGCATCGTACTCAAAATGCTCTGGGATCGAAGGAGGAATCTGCATCAGGGCTTGCTGGTTATCCTGATACTCGAACATTTGCAGGAACGCATTGACGGCAGCTTCCGGGGTCTCATAATTGGGAATCCCCGCTTTTTCGAAAATTTTGCGAGCCTCCTCGACCGCATCGGCTCCCATCCAGCAAGTCAAAACGGGCTTGGTCGTCCCCCGAATTTCCTCGGTTACCGCTTGAGCCACGTCGGCGTTATCGATCACCGACACGGGAACCATCATCACCAAGATCGCGTCATAGCTGGGATCCTTTAGCAAAACTCGCAGCGCCTTCACGTAACGCGATGCGTCACCATCACCAATGATATCGACTGGATTTCCTTGGGACCAAGTTGCGGGTAAACATTGATTCAGCTCCCGGATCGTGTCGGAATGCAACGGGGCCAACTTTCCCCCTCGGCTGACCAGAGCATCGGTGGCTAACACCCCTGGGCCACCACCATTGGTCAAGATCGCCAGACGATTGCCGCTGATCTTGCGAGCTCGGGCGAGTGTTTCCACGGCCGCAAACAAGTCATCGATCGAGTCGACTCGCAACATGCCGGCTCGGCGAATGGCGCTGTCAAACACCTCGTCACTCCCCGTCATGGCCCCCGTGTGAGAGGCTGCCGCTTGAGCTCCTTCTGCCATTCGCCCCGCTTTGATCACAATCACAGGCTTGTTGCGAGCGGTCGCCCGAGCGGCTGACATAAATTTCCGCGCCTCACTGATCGATTCGATGTATAGTAAAATTCCATCCGTCTGAGAGTCGCTGCCCAAGTAGTTCAGCAAATCTCCAAAATCGACATCCAAGCCGTTCCCTAGAGAAATAAAATGGGAAAAGCCAATCCCCCTCGATTTCGCCCAATCCAACAACGTCGTGCACAGTGCCCCCGATTGCGAGATCAAAGCCAATCGACCCGGCAGCGAATCGGTGTGAGCAAAACTGGCATTCAATCCAATGTTCGGAAGCAAAATGCCAACACAGTTCGGCCCCAAAATTCGCAAGCCATAAGGTTGAGCAGCGGCCAACATCAGGTCAGCGATCGTCTTTCCGGAAGCGGCGATTTGGTCGGTCCCAGCACTCAGCACCACAACTCCCCGAGTTCCCTTGTCCCCCAGCTCTTTGATCAAATTGGGAATCGTGGCGGCCGGAGTAGCAATTAATGCTAAATCGGGGGGGGAGGGCAAAGACGCAACATCCGGAAATGCGGGTTGCTGACAGATCGTTTGATACTTGGGATTGACAGGCCAGACTGGTCCCGCAAATTTGCCGTTGAGAAGGTTCTCCAACACCTTCCGGCCCAACGAGTTAGGCTTGTTGGAAGCCCCGATCAACGCGACCGAGTTCGGGTTGAGCAACGATTGTAAATTGAGAATGCTCATTTTAAGTCTCTTGTTGATTCTGGTTTGACCGAAAGTGGCATTACTAACTATAAAGTCTAAACCATTTTGCCTTTATTTGACTTCTTCAACCGAGACACGGGTTTGGACTTTTGACTTACTGATTAGGGCTGGCCAATAGCTGACAATCTCAGTTGCCTTGGGTCTGCCGCCGGCGAATCCGGTGACTCCCGGGGGGCCACTGGTGACCAAAGGAACGATCTCCATCCCCAAACGGTCGAGCTTTGCCGCATCAGAACTGCGAGCACCGATCCGCAAGATCACTTCCGCCGGTTCCGAGGGAGCGGGTACAATACCCGCATGGCAGACATTGGTGCCGACAATCTCGATAAACTTTTCATCCTCTTCGAAGGTAACTCCATCAGACGCCACTCGGTCAAAAACAATATCGGCACACAAACGGGCTTTATCGACCGCATCAGGGCCGGCAACCGTCAATTGCCCGACAATCTTGTAGCCTCCATGGTAGGAGATAGAAACCTTGTAAGTGTCGGTGGCAGGGCGGCCCTTGATTCCCGAAACATGGACCCGATCTTCAGCAATCTGTTTTAACTGGATCGAGGTGAAATCCGCGACGCAATCGGGTGTGATATAACAGGCCGGATCTCCCATCTCGTAAACCAACTGAGAGGTAACGGTTTCAATGGTCACCAGTCCACCGGTTTGTGGGTGCTTGGTAATTTCAAACGTGCCGTCAGGATTGGCCTCGATGACAGGATAACCAATGCGGGCCATGTCGGGCACATTTCTCCAGTTCACAAAGTTACCACCGGTACACTGTGCACCACATTCGACAATATGTCCCGCAATGGTACCGGCTGCCATCAGATCCATATCGTCGATCGACCAACCAAATTCGTAAATCAGTGGAGCCAATACGATGGAGGGATCGGTGGCCCGTCCGGTGATCACAATATCGGCTCCCATTTGCAAAGCTTCCACAATCGGTTGGGCGCCGATATAGACGTTGGCCGATTTCACCAAGGGTAGCACCGGCTTTAAGGGATCGCCATTGTCCATATTGGATAGGCTCTCCCCTTGTTCCAACAGCTCGGGCAATTGTTCCAAAATATCGTCTCCTTCGACGATTCCAATCTTCATTCCCTCCAATCCCAGTTCCCGAATAACCGCCGCCAACGCGGCTCGACAAGCTTGCGGATTGACACCACCGGCATTGGCGATGATTTTAATTCCCTTTTCGCGACAAGTAGGTAGAACACGGCGGCACATCTGAATGAAGTCAGTCGCGTAACCGAGATTGGGATCACGGCTCTTCAATTTCTGCATGATGCTCATGGTGACTTCCGCCAAGTAATCCAGCGTCAGATAATCCAAAGGGCCTTCATTGACCAAACGTACCGGGCCCAAGATACTATCCCCCCAAAAACCTTGTCCATTGGCGATCAAGATTTTATTGGTGGATGGTTTCGAATCAGCAAGGTTGGATGGTTGAGTCATCAGTCGTTTCCAAAAATGTGAATATGTCGAACAACAGCAAGTGGTGCAACGTAATAAAGTTGCCTGGCCGGTTAAAGATCAATTAAGCAATCCATTGTAACGCAACCTGTTCCCGCAATCGAGCGGGGGAAATGGCTTAGACTGATTAAACAAGATGGAACAGCCGAAAATTACGCCGCAAATACGTTCGCATGAATCATCGAATTCACCGATGAAATCAGGCAAACGCAAGTGGTGGCGGCCGTTGGTCGTCATGATCAAATACAGCGTTTGGGGCGTGCTGATTTACTTGTTGATTTGTTTGATTGGGTTGATCCCGGTCAATAATGACTTCCGCAATTCCCCCCATGGAATTCCTGTAATCATCATTTCCAATGCGGTTCACAGTGAATTGGTTTTGCCGATCGAAGCTGCCGGATGGAATTGGCGAGATCTTTTTCCAGCCACCGATTTTGTAAATGATACCGGATGGGCAACCCATGTTTCAATTGGATGGGGGGATCGGGGTTTTTTCATTTACACACCGCAATGGAGCGATTTAAAACTATCGACAGCTGCCAATGCGTTATTATGGCCTTCGTCAACTTGCGTTCACGTTTCGATGACGATCGGCGATTTGGAGCTGGATCGAGGAAAAGAAGTGAAGCTGACTGACCAACAATATCAAGAATTGGTCAAGCAAATCTTGGCTGGCTTGAATCGAGACGAATCCGGAAGTTTGTCGCGGATTCCCGACTCCAGTTATCATCAACACGACACCTTCTATGTTGGCAACGGTCGATACCATTTATTTAATACGTGCAACAATTGGGTGGGACGCGCGATGCAGAAAACGGGAATCCGAGTTGGTTGGTTTACGCCTTTACCCAAGACCGTTTTTTTCTGGTTGCCGGAATAAAAGAGCGGCGGCGGACGAAGTTAATCGCAAAAAAAAGGTAGCCGAGTCTTCCCAAGCCTCGGCTACTAAATTGGTAACATTTCAAAAAGCACTGGCGTGTTGCGAAAAAGCACTGGCGTGTTGCGTCATCGGGGTTGCAGGCTGGCTTTTTTGCTGACGAATTGGCGCGTGAGCAACTCGCAAACCCCACCCCAATGACGACGTAACCGCTCCCGGTTGGGAAGTGAGGCTGAAGCTGAGCTGTTCAAAAACTGGAGGTAACATAGGCAATTTGTGTTCAAGTTAACTCGATAATTCATCATCATTGAGAGAGAGGGAAAATCTCAGATCATCAGGACCAAATGGCCCTCCCATCCCACCGAGTTGTTGTGAACTCGATCTGCAACTTGTGGAGGGGAAACGAGCGAGCTATAATGCGCGGTTTCGATCAAGCCAAAGGACGGGACGTACCGTCGCACTTCGCTTCGTCATTCCATTTCTTGACCTGTCTCAAAAATTGTGAACAATCCCGCTGAAGCATCCAACCCTCCATTGAGTCACGATCCACCTGTCGATGCGAACGTTGACACCGAATTTGAAACATATGCCCCGATCAGTCCTTCGATCGCCGGAGAACGCATCTTGGTGTTAGATTTCGGTTCGCAGTACGCTCAATTGATCGCCCGTCGAGTGCGTGAATTGAATGTCTATTGCGAAATCGTACGTCATGATATTACCCCTCAACAAATTGCGAATCATCAGCCGATGGGGATTATCTTGTCCGGCGGACCCAACAGCGTGTACGCCGACAACGCACCCCAATGTGATCCGCAAATCTTTGAAATGGGGATTCCGGTGTTGGGGATTTGTTACGGTATGCAGTTGATTTGCAGCCACTTGGGGGGCGATGTTCAAAACGCTGCGGCGCGGGAGTACGGGCGAGCCCATGTTGAATTGGTCGCCGACGATCAGCTGGTGCAAAACTTCCCCAGCACGGCGGAAGTCTGGATGAGTCATGGAGATCAAGTGCAAACGGTTGCCGATTGCTTTATCGCATTGGCCAAGACAATCACTTGTCCCCTGGCGGCGGTCAAGCACCAGCAACTTCCCATTTACGGGTTGCAGTTTCATCCAGAAGTTTCGCATACGCCCCAAGGATCAATTTTGCTGAAGAATTTTCTGTACCATGTCTGCGGTTGCCGCGGCCAATGGAAGTTAGAAGATTTTGCACAGGAAGCAATCGAGAAAATTCAGCGACAGGTGGGGAAAAGCCGAGTGATTTGTGGGTTGTCCGGGGGCGTCGATTCGTCGGTGGTGGCCGCGTTGTTGTATCAGGCCATTGGTGACCGACTATCATGCATTCTGGTCGACAATGGACTGCTGCGGAAAGGTGAAGCTGCCCTGGTTTTGCATGAATTCGGCGACCACTTCAAAACTGATTTACACGTCGTCAATGCCCAACAGCAATTCTTAGATGCCTTGGCGGGAATTACTGATCCTCAGGAAAAGCGACGGACCATCGGTCACCAGTTCATCGAAGCCTTCAAGCAAGAATCTGAACAAATTGAGGACGCTCGCTTCTTGGCTCAAGGGACGCTCTATCCCGATGTGATCGAAAGTGGAGCCGCCCCTGACGGACCCGCGGCGACGATCAAGCTGCACCATAATGTGGGTGGATTGCCCGATGAACTGGGGTTCGAATTGATCGAACCCTTGCGGGATTTGTTCAAGGATGAAGTACGGAAACTGGGATTGGAGCTGGGATTGCCTGAGCAATTGGTTTGGCGGCACCCTTTCCCCGGCCCTGGTTTGGCCGTGCGGTGCTTAGGGGAAGTCACTGAAGCACGCCTGAAAGTCCTCCGAGAAGCCGATGCGATTGTGATTGATGAAATCGAAAGGGCCGGGCTATACCGTCAGACGTCTCAATTGTTTGCGGTGCTGTTGCCCGTCCAAAGTGTCGGCGTCATGGGAGACGCAAGGACCTACGAAAATGCACTGGTGATCCGCTGCGTCAATACTGATGACTTCATGACTGCCGATTGGTCTCGCCTGCCCTATGATGTTCTGGCTCATATGTCGACTCGAATCATAAATGAAGTCGCCGGTGTCAATCGAGTTTGCTACGATATCAGCTCCAAACCACCCGCCACGATTGAGTGGGAATAGGCGCGTCGCCGTCCGCAACCAATTCGAACCATCATGGCGGGCTAGTGGTCTGTTGACAAAAAGTATTTGCGGCAAAGCGAGTGTCGCAAATTGCAAACAGCGAACTCAGTACCTACAACTAGTTTGCTGGATCTTCGATTGAAACAGAACAATGATCATGTCAACTCAACGCTTGCGTCGTAGCATTGCCAATGTGCCAAAGATTCCCACGACCAACAGAGATCCGGGTTCAGGAATCGCGGAGAACTGCATGTTGTCAATGTAAAAGGTAGCCGAGGTGAAAGTAGGCCCGTTATTTGCGTCATCGCCAATATTTGTCTGGGAGTTCAAGCCGATCAGTAACTCATTCCAGCCGGATCCCATACCCCAACTGATAATTCCGTCATTGCTTGAGGGGGCCCCGGCGGTCAATCCCAGCGTGACTTGTTTCGTCGTCCAACCTTCCGGGATACCCCCGTAATATCCTGGATCGCCGCCAATTACATTTTGATCCCAACCACCACCTAGGTTCTCATCCGAGTTTCCGACCGCAACCAATTCGAACCACCCTGGTGGGCTTGCTGGGGTGTATCCGACGATATCTTCTTGTCGAATAATATAATCAAAAGTCAACGTTCCACCTTTTTGCATGATCTGTCCGAATAGATCTGAAAACTCAGGAGTAGAGGTCATACTGAAAACCCCTAGCGGATTCGTCCAGCCTGAGCCGTCGGCAGTGAATTGCAGACTACCACCATGTTCGGCCGACCAGGCGACGGATCCGTTGCCGAAACTGCTTGCCCAGCCTTGCGTGTCGCTGTCAAAAGTCAGCGTGATATCGCCGAACGATGTCGACGATGCTAAAGCGAATAACAACGCCGTGCCTAAAAATAAATTTTTCTTCATTTCGTCCTCCTCAATTAAATCAGTAAAAGTAGTTTAAAACATTCCGTTAGTATAATAGAAACCGTCTGGATTGAAAGTAATGAAAAAAAGAAAACATAAAACACTGACAATGTCGACTTGCAAGCCGTTATTGGTGATTTGAACTACAGAATTAGGGAAAATGATTCAAGAATGTACTTTGAATTGAGTTTTTGAGCTGACAAGGTGCCAGAAGCAGATTGAAATTAGATCGCTGCTAAGACGCATTATTTGGTAGTCCGTCGGTCGCCAGTCGGACTACAGAACTTACTCAACGATCAAACTCGCGATGCGGCCTGTCTTTACATGCAACGACTGACAACGACTGACAACGACTGGCGACGACTGGCGACGACTGGCAACGATTGACTTATCCGAACAACCGGCTTAAAACTACTTTTGGATTGGGGACGTCAACCAAAGAAACGGGAGCTTGAAATATGTTTACCAAATCATTCCGCCGAACGGTCCACCAATCAATTTGCCTGAGGTTTTGGCGACGCCAGCCGATTCGCGAAGCCGCGTCCATTGCCTGTTGTTTGCTGGCCTGCTGTCTAATCGGTTCGCCATTGTTGGCGCAAACCGCCGACGATTCGGTTAAATCGAAGATGACCTTGCTGATTCCAGCAGAACAAACCATTAATCGCACCCGTGTTGCCAATACCCTCAATCACCCATTAAAGCGAGGAGTCAATTTTGGGAATATGCTGGAGGCACCCAACGAAGGGGCTTGGGGATTGACGGTGCAAAAAGAATTCTTTGAACAAGTGGCCAGAGCCGGTTTTGACCACGTTCGACTACCGGTGAGCTGGACCCATCACGCCTCCCAAGAATCCCCATTCACGATTCAGCCCGCATTCATCGAACGGATTGATTGGTGTTTGGCAGAAGCGGAACGAGCCGGATTGAATTTGATTTTGAATGTTCATCACTACGATGAACTGAATCGCGATCCGACGGGGGAGCGAGAGCGGGCCTTGGCGATCTGGAAACAAATTTCGTTACGATATAAAGACCGTGGTGAATGGCTATTTTTTGAAATCTTAAATGAGCCGCATCTGACTTTTAATGAGCGGCCTGAATTGTGGAACCAGTTCATGCGAGACGCTTTGGCAGTCATCCGCGAACATCACCCTCGGCGGCCCGTCTTGGTCGGACCGGTCTGCTGGCAGTCGATCAACGCGCTGAAGGCCACGAACTTCGCTCCTCCGGAGG
>JBGTHU010000047.1:0-9574 GCA_041745975.1 Mariniblastus sp. | reverse complement strand
GACCAGGAAACGTCTCCTTCATTCCATTGGTCTCCGGTCAAACCGGCGGCCATGGTTTGATATCCTTTGAGAATCAGGTGCAACCCATTGATCCGCTCGCAAGACCGGGAATTCATTTTATGGGGCATGGCGCTGGAGCCGGTTTGACCGGAAGCAAACCCTTCGCTGGCGGTTTCGTGTCCGGCCATCAACCGTAACGTTTTGGCCAAATTCGCTGGGCCACTGGCCAATTCTACCAAGGTGTTGACCACGTTGGCGTCGATACTCCGCGGATAGACTTGCCCCGGGCAATTCAGGGTTTGGGAAAAACCCAAGTGCCGCACAATTAATTCATCCAGCTGGTCCACGCGATTGAAGTCCCCAGCAAACAACGTCAATTGATCCAACTGCGTACCAACCGCTCCCTTTAAACCACGTACCGGGTAATGATCAATCAGTTCCTGCAATGACCGGAAACAAATCAACAGCTCCTCGCCAAACATCGCCAAGCGCCTTCCGAAGGTAGTTGGTTGAGCGGCCACGTTATGGGTACGTGCGGTAAGAAGCACATGTCGGAATTCATCGGATCGCCCGGCGATCTTGGTCAGGGCAGCGACAGCCCGATCTCGTATCAATAAAAGGGATCGGTAAACTTGCAATTGTTCCACATTCTCGGTCAAATCCCGCGAGGTCATCCCTTTGTGTAAATGTTGGTGACCAGCCAAATCACAAAATGTCTCAATTCTCGCTTTGACATCGTGCCGCGTGACCTTCTCTCGAGCCATAATGGCATCGAGGTCGACGTGGTCTTTGACACGGATGTAGTCGTCGATCGCCGCTTGAGGTATTTCCAATCCCAAGTCACATTGTGCCTGCATTACGGCAATCCATAATTCCCGTTCAAGGATCACTCGGCCTTGTAAAGACCAAATATCTTGCATGGGGGAAGAAGCGTATCGTAGGGCCAAAATGTTAGGGATCATGGGTAGCTGCGCTGTTCTTGGTTCTTGGTTCTTGGTTCTTGGTTCTTGGTTCTTGGTTCTTGGTTCTTGGTTCTTGGTTCTTGGTTCTTGGTTCTTGGTTCTTGGTTCTTGGTTGCTTTAAGGGAAGGACCGGAGGGTTTGCGTTCTGGCGTTAATGTTGGTACCGGAGGGCTTGCGCCCTGCTGCTACTGTTGTATCTGAAAAAGGGGCTGTCCCTCTCCGGCGAGACCAAATACCTCGTCAAATCGCTCGCCTCCAAAGGGTCAGATCCTATTTTTCAGATAGCTTCCACGAATTTCGCCGATTTTGTGAGGCAATAAACGACCAAAATCGGTTACCAAAATTCTTGAGGGAGCAAATCGCCAGATTCTATCTGATTCAGTGACCAACAACAACCGACTTTACAGGGAGCGTTTGTGAAAGAGAAAGTGTGAGGGAAAAGGTAGCTGGAAAAAGCGGATGGCGATGCAAACCAGAGTGGCGGGCTATACCAATTGAATCTGCGATTCACCGACCTTGGGTTGGCTTACGGACCCCACGCATGCCGCCTGCGAAAATCCCGAAGTATGCAAGTACGCCAACAGCGGTTCAAGCTGGTCAGCGCAGACACCCATTAATAACCCACCGCAGGATTGGGGATCAAATAGCGTTGCTACTCGCCAGTCGTCAGGATCATATTTGACATTTAACCTGGCCGCCAATGCTTGATTCGAAGGGGCCAGCGAACTGGCGATGCCCAGTCCAACAAGCCGTTTCACAAAGCTCATTTTCGGTATTTGGATCAGCTCGATCTCAGCGGATAAATGGCTGGCGTTGATCATTTCTATCAAATGTCCCAGCAAACCAAAACCAGTCACATCGGTGATAGAGCCGATTTGAAATTTTTCAATAACGGATACCGCAATTGAATTGCTCTGCCTGAGAACATGTACCAATTCGGTAAATTCGTCCGCTCGGAGTTCATTCCGCATGTGAGCTGCGAGGGCCAATCCGACCCCCAAGGGTTTTGTTAAAACCAAGCAGTCCCCCGGTTGCAAATTGCCTTTCCTTGTGGCGGGTGCCTTTTGTTGGCCGATTGCCGTAAGCCCCGCCGCCAGCCGAGGCCCCTCGATCGAGTGTCCTCCGATTAAGCTGGAATTTGATTTGGCTAGTTCGTCAGTGATGCCCGCCATCAGCTCGGTTGCCAATCGTCGCTGTCCCCGAGGATGACCGAAGGGGATCTCCAAGTTCACCAGCGCGGCGACGGGAGTTGATCCCATCGCAAATAAATCGCTCAACGAGTGGATCGCCACCATCTGACCAAACAGGAAAGGGTCATCCAGGGGGGCGGCAAAATAGTCGGTCGTCAGCGCCACGGTTTCTTGTCCGAACTGGAGCACTGCCGCATCATCAGCCTGTTCCAGTCCGATCAAGACCTGATCTGTCGCGGTTGCCTTCGCCAGGCTTGACTTGAGTGTTTCCTCCAAGACATCGGACGATAGCTTGCCACCGCAGCCCAAACAATTCATTTGGTGATCCGATTCTTTGCCAGCTTCAACTGACATCATTTGGTAGTTTTGGTACATGGCCATAAACTTAGTATCGATTCTCATTTTGAGTTTCCAAGCCAGCCTGCCTGTAAACGACCATCCGTGATATTCGCCAATCGCTCGGCTGCGTCCTACGTTGATTAATTTTAGAAACCCTGTTTGCGGCGAGTAGGGAATTGAGGATTTGTTTTGTAGCACGCGACGCAAATTTTCCCATAGGATCGGACCTTGACGAACGGCGTAGACGCCGGCCTTGGGAGTTGGATGCTGACGGATTGTGCCTGCATCACCCACCGCAAAAATTTTTGCATCGGCAATCGACCGCAAATCGCTATCGGTCAACAGGAACCCACGGTCGTCTTTGGGCAAGTCGAGCGTCTGCAACAACGGCGTTGCCACCGCGCCAGTCGCCCAAATGACAAGATCAAAGGCTTTGACCGATTGATCGGTAAACGACAGTTTACCGTTGTCGATTTGGGTGATTCGTTGTTGGTTGATCGATTCAATTGAGTATTGCAATAGCTCCTGATTCAATCGGCGCCGTGTGCTTGGCTTCAATTCTTGACCGATCTGATTGGCCGAAATTAAGGAAATTTGCAAATCAGAAAACCGCAACATCGCTTGATCCAGCTGATCGCCAGTTGCGTTTCGTTTGAAAAATCGAGCTGCCAAACAACACCCAATCTCAGCGGAGGCCACGCCGCCACCGATCACTGCAACCCGCAACGAGTCGGTGTGTTCCTCGGATCGATCGAGCAGGGCTTGAGTCAGCCGATCCAGAAATGACTGCATTGGTTTGATCGTCACCAACCCCGCTTCGTTTACCACTTGGACATCGGAAAAAGTCGGCTGGGAACCGACACCGATGGAGAGAAAATCGTATTCCAGTGGTGGGCGATCGGCAAATTGAATTGTCTGTTGATGCCGGTCAATACCGGTTGGGTTCGCCACGATCAGACGGCAGCCAGACCGCCGGGCCAGCCTGATCAGGTCGATCTGCATTGCCTGGGGAGGTACATCGCCCGCCACCACCGAAGGCATCATACCCGAATAAGTTGCCGTCGGCCAGTTCGACACGCAAACCAATTCAGAGTCGGCGATTCGTTTTCCCATTCCCCATTGCCGAATCACATGGGAATTGGTGTGTCCAGCGCCCAATAAGACAATTCGCTGTCGAGCCAGAGAAGCAGTTTCCATCAACAGAGAATTCGCCTTTCTAAAAATGCCGATACGGCAGTGGGGTCAATTATATTTTTTGTATCACTTCAGTCGAATGAAGTAGAACGGTCGCCGCCACGAATTTTGCGGAAACAGTTCGCAAAACTCTGAGCTTTTTCCTTAGCAAAATTCACGTTGGCTCCCGGTTAAACGACTTCTCGCTTCAGATGGCTGAACTGCTATAATTTTTTACGTGAGTGGCAAAAGAAAATTAACCTAATCATCAATAAAGCCTAAACCTCCGCTGAACCACGTCTACCGAACCAACTAAAGAACGGCCAAGTGTCGTCGGATTGAGTGCAGATTGTCAGTTTGACTACAAGTCAAGCCATCGTTTTCTTCTTTTCTTCATCCCCTATTTGCCAAAGGGCGCAAGTGGATGATAGCAACGCACCAGCCTTCGCCAATATCCGGCTAACCCAATCGATTTATCACTTTTATCACTTTTTGCCGATCAACAGCTAAAAATTGCTGGTTAATCATCGCATCTTGAAAAGACGCGGCTTCTTTCGGGCGGAAAATTTTTATCAGTCGCTGGCCTTTATTCTCAATTGTTTTCTTGTTTCAATCAAGTCCAGAGTTTTGGCATGGGAACTGCCTATTAATTAATTGTTTGACAGAAAGTAAAGCAACAGCTGACTTCAATTGAATGAAGTAAAAAGCAAAAAGGGTAGGTGGATCATGTTTTTAATACAAATGGCATTGTTGATTGGCAGCTTGGTGACAATTGGTTTCTTGGTGATGACCGCGGCCCCCATCCGGCATACCAATCCATTTTGAAAATCTGTTTTGAAAATCTGTTTTGAGGATGCGATTGCGAGAGGAAGCTGAGTGTTGTTCTGGTTTCAAATTAATCGTGGTGGGCGTGACGTTTCAAATCATCGATATGAGCAAACTCGATCGCTGACATATGTGTCGCTTCCAAAATTACTTGCGGAGCGACCCCCGCGTTTTCAGCCTCGACCCAGCGAGAAACGCATAAACACCAACGATCACCGGGTTGCAATCCTGGGAATTCGTATTCAGGGATGGGGGTGCTGAGGTCATTGCCCATTCGTTTGCTGAATTTCAAGAATTTTTCCGTTACAATTACGCAAACGGTGTGCAGTCCCATATCTTCTTTCCCGGTGCGACAATAGCCATCCCGATAAAACCCGGTCATTGGGTCAAAGCAACAAGGTTGCAACTGGGTGCCGAGTACATTTTTAGCGGTGGGCATCTTTAGTTCCTTTATATTTCCTGTTTTGCTCCTGTTAAGGGCAAGAGCAAGTTGGGGCGACGGGACGTTGTCCCTTAGGCGTGCGATAAACAAAACTTGCGACAAATACAAATTTACCATTAATAACCGCGTTGTGGAAAGATGCGGCAACTTTTGAGTGCGGCTCTAGAAAGAGCCGGCTGCATTGGGGCGGTTAAAATTTATCTGCCGCTGGGCCTTAGAACAAACCTGAGATATTCCCGTCATCATCGATATCGATTAACTCGGATGCCGGGGTAGCGGGTAAACCGGGCATCCGCATCATATCTCCGGTTATCGGAATCAGAAATCCAGCGCCGGCGGCGAATTCAATTTCGCGAACGGTAATTCTAAAATTCTGCGGGCGGCCGATTAGATCGGGATTGTCGGAAAGCGATTTCTGAGTTTTGGCCATACAGATCGGCAATTCGGAGAGTTTCAAACGTTCGATTTGTTTGAGGTTATCTTTGGCTTTTGCCGCGTAATCAACCCCGTCGGCGCCATAGACTTTTCGGCAGATCGTGTCGATTTTTTCTTTGACGGGTAAATTCCAATCGTACAGTGGATGGAATGCGTCCGTACCGCTGGCAACTTTTTGAGTGACGATTTGAGCCAATTCCACCGCACCTGCGCCGCCCTCGCCCCAGATATTGGCCACAGCCGCATCGAATCCTCGTTGCTGGCAGAACAAGCGGACGAATGCGATCTCTTCCTCGGTATCGCTGGTAAAGCGATTGATGGCAACGACGCAATCGATCCCGTAGAGGCGCGAGTTCTCTAAATGTTTTTCCAGGTTGACGATCCCTTTTTCGACCGCTTCTAAATTAGGGGTGGTCAGGGTATCCAATTTGGCCCCGCCGTGGTATTTGAGGGCTCGAATGGTGGCAACCAACACCATCAGTCTAGGCTGCAATCCGGCACCAGCGCATTTGATGTCGAAGAACTTCTCAGCTCCCAGATCGGAGCCGAATCCCGCCTCGGTCACGACGTAATCGGACAATGACAACCCCATGCGAGTCGCGACAACGGTGTTTGTGCCTTGGGCGATATTAGCAAATGGCCCGCCGTGGATGATAGCGGGGGTACCCTCAGAGGTCTGTACCAGATTAGGTTCGATTGCATCTTTTAGTAACGCTGCCATAGCCCCTTGTGCTTTCAGGTCGCGAGCATAGATCGGTTTGCGATCGCGAGTGAATCCAATGAAGATATTTCCCAGTCTTCGTTTCAAGTCGGAGCGGTCATTGGACAGGCAGAGAATCGCCATGATCTCTGATGCGGCGGTGATGTCGAACCCCGTTTCGCGAGGAACTCCATGACTTTTTCCTCCCAAGCCGACGATCACGTTTCGCAAAGCCCGATCGTTCATGTCGAAAACCCGTTTCCAAACGACGGTGCGGGGATCAATATTCAACGATCGTTTGTTGCACTGGAGATTATTGTCGATGAGGGCGGAGAGCAAATTGTGAGCTTTTTCAATCGCGGCGAAATCGCCTGTAAAATGCAGATTGATCTCCTCCATCGGCAACACTTGCGAATATCCACCGCCTGTTGCCCCTCCTTTGATACCAAAAACGGGCCCCAACGAGGGTTCTCGCAACACCACCGTTGTCTGTTTGCCAATTCGGTTCATGCCTAAGGTTAAACCGATCGACATCGTGGTTTTTCCTTCACCCGCCGGTGTCGGAGAAATCGCGGATACCAGAATCAAACGTCCTTGTGACATCTTTTCCGGATCGATCAATGAGAGTGGCAACTTGGCTTTGTACTTGCCATAAGGAGCCAGCTGATCCGTCGGCACGTTAAGTTGAGCGGCAATTTCACTGATTGGCTTCAGTGGAATCTGTTGAGCAATTTCGATATCGGTAGGCATAATTAATTAGGGAGGTTAATTTATTCGCGTGAATTGTGGCGAAATGGTGGCTGGAAATCGGAAAAAACTGATGAAAGGTTGGGCTAATGAGCGGTTATTACGGGTGAAATGTTGGTGAAACAGGAATGAATATCGGGGGGAGGCCTGAGGGCTTCATTTACTTCTTTTTTTACTTTGTTTCTGATTTGCTTTAAGTTCCAGGCCATTCCTGCTGAGCGTGATTCTGACGGATAAACTTCGATTGGACAAGTCATTCAAACCAGATGTTTATGTGCAAATCTTAAACTTTTAGCACCTTGTTATCGCTGGCTATTCTTGTAGAATAATGGCGATTGAAAATAGAAAGTTTGAAAAGAGTACGGCAGTTCTCCCACATTATTTAAATTCGAGGTGTTCGATGAGTCTTTTTCAGAAAAACCAAAGTTCCCGCCGTGGATTCACGTTGGTCGAGTTATTGGTCGTGATCGCGATCATTGGCATTTTGATTGGCATGTTGCTTCCGGCCGTGCAACAGGTTCGCGAGGCAGCTCGACGGGCAAGTTGTCAGAACAATCTTCGACAACTGGGGGTTGCTTGTCACAACTATGAATCTTCATTTGGTCGTTTTCCACCCGGTTTGAACATTCCGATTGGAAGTGGCTCGGGGATGATTTTCCCCAATACTTTCAATAATATCCTGGCTCCCAAAGGTGTGACCGAGCCGCCGATGCCTGGCCGCTGGGGTTCGTGGATGGTATGGATCATGCCCCATATGGAGCAAAATAACATTTTTGACTCAATGGATCACACCATCCGAGACTTGCGGGCTAACACACTGGGCATCGATTCGATAGGTGCTTCGCTGGTTTCTTCTTTGATTTGTCCTTCGGACTTTGTTGAAGAGAATCCAATTTCGTTTACCTCTGGGGGTCAACAACACTTTTTTGGCATCAACAGTTATTTTGGTAATTCGGGGGTGCAGGCTTGGTTTTGGAATATAGCGACATTCGATGGCGTGTTTTTCTACAACAGCCGCACAAGTTTCAGCAATATGTACGATGGGAGCTCCTACATTTTATTTATTGGGGAGCGATATAGTTTCGATCCCGAATACCCTGCCTTCCCTACGTTCCGGGGATGGGCTTGGAATAATTTTAACTCTCCTCGCGACAATATTGCCGGTAGTGCCGCGCCGATTAATTTTATGTTTCCCGCTGGCAGCGGACCGAATCCGCCTTTCTCTCTGACCGATCTAAAATTCAGTTCCTTCAGCTCCGCCCATCCGGGAGGTGCAAACTTCGTGTTGGGCGATGGCTCGGTTCGTTTTCTGAATTTGACTGGTATCAGTGATTTGCCGCTATTGCAAAACCTCTGCCGCATTGATGATGGAAATGTTGTCAGTATTCCTAATTAATTCTGATGGTACCTACCTTGATGTTATTTGGCGATTTAAGGAGTTGTCTTTGAACTTTTTCAAGCATTGTTCGATCGTATTGTTGATTCCTGCGTTGATGTTGAACGGTTGCGGTCAAACGCCACCCGAGATAGTTCAAGCAAGTGTGACCGTAACTATGGGAGGAAAACCTCTGGACAAGGCGGAAGTTCGTTTCTTTCCGATGGTTCCAGTTGGCTTGGACGGATCCTACATGTCTTCCGGAATCACGGACGATAATGGGAAGTTTACCTTGACACTGGCCAATCAAAAACCGGGTGTGGTCGTTGGCGAACATCAAATCCTGATCATGGAAACGATGCCAGAAGAAGCACGTGGAAATTCAGAGGATGCTCAGAATATTGCAATCGCTTACCTGCAAACGCTTAAAAATCGACCGATCCCAGTCGCTTATTCCAATCTTGTTCAGTCGCCGTTAAAGGTTTCTGTTACCAAGGATCAAAATGAGTATCAAATCGATATTCCAAAATAAAAGAAGTCGAGACAATTTAGTGGCGTGATGACAAAGCAGAGTTTATTGCGTCGGCGATTTTCGTGCGTTTCTCAAATCGTGCGTTTCTAAAATCGTGGGAGTCTCAAATCGTGGGAGTCTCAATCGGGGTTCGATTGGCCGCCAACTATTCCGGCCGTTGTGAAAAACCTAAAAACTGATTTTTCGACTTGCTTGATGCGTTTTCCCCCGTTCGCCTAAAGTGTCCCGAATTGACTTCCGCGTTTTGATGGATAGGGGTAGGGCGCGAGCCCTACGGTTTTTGTGACACCGGACGGCTCGCGCCGTTCCGCTAAACTCCGGAAGTTAATTCGGGACGATTCTTAAGCCATTTGGCTGAACGTTTACCAGAAATGAAGTAGGGGGACTGCCGATGAATGATGCGCTACCATCGATAATTAGTCTGCAAATAAAACAGCTCCGGTGATGTCCCCGGTCCGGTTTCGCGTAGGAACCGCCCCTCGTAAAGCCTGGAATATCCCACCATGATATCGAGGTTGGCAGACATGTGAAAGTTGATCAAGAAGTCGACTTCATGTCCAATCGTACGGCCCGCATTTCCGGTTGGATCGATGCGTATTGGAATCCCCGCTACGTTGTACAAGGCGTCTTGGGAGCTGGCCAGCGTCAAATAATGATACTGAGTTTGCATGCTGATCCAATTTTTGGGGTTTGAATTAAGATGCAGATTCAGGTCATGTAAATTTTGCCGTCCAACAATATCTAAATACCCATTATAGTAGTGGCCGAAAGGGAACAGCGGATTAAACGTCGTATGTCGCCCCGCTCCAGGACTGGGATCGCCGCTGGCAAAGTCGTAGTATCCCCAAAGTGTA
>JBGTHU010000046.1:0-3706 GCA_041745975.1 Mariniblastus sp. | reverse complement strand
TCCTAGTTTTTAGTCTTGCCTCTTTCCGTTTTATAACGATAATCTTCAGGTTCAATTCCTTGAAATGCAAGCGATCGACCTTAAACTGTCTTAATCCGCCATTTTTGCTTGTCTTTTTGCCCAATAGCAACAGTTCGGAATCTTGGGCAACGATACTTAAAAAAACTAGCCAACCCTTAACCCTTAATTTTTTAGAGAGTCAGAAGAAGATGAATTTGATTGCCCAGTGGAACGACGAAGAAAATAGCCGGCAAGTGCAATTTGCGGTCGCTTATTCGATTGAAGATAAAAACCTGTCAATTGAAACCGTGATTCCAACGAAAGTTACATTTCTTGACCCGCAAACCCAAATCGCTACCCGCTCGATCGGTGTCCATACTTCACGGGGCCAGCAAATGCTGAATGGTCAACTGAAATCAAGCGGCCAATTTGAGGTTTTTCGAGCCGAAATTGATCGCCGCAGCGGTCTGGCATTGGAAACGATCAGTTAACTCAATCGACAGTCCGCTTGAATGGACGGGTAAATCGGGTTAGACTTGGCAACTCATATCGGGAAAACTCACTTCAATTATTTTTTTCAATAACGTAGGATCAAATGGGCGAAAGAAGACGCGAATTAAGGCGAAGACGAAAGCGAACAAAAGTCGTTTCGCTGATTAAGCAAAAGGCCAGCAAAGCCAGCGCTTCAGACAAAGCAAAAATGGCTGAAAAACTCCGTCGAATCACACCCGGTGCCGAGTTAATCATTCAATCGGCCGGGTTGGAGCCTTGAGAACCCTCGCGAAATTTCGGCGATTTAAAACATGATGTTTTTGCGGTGACTTTCGTTGATTCGAGGTAACTTGAGTCCCTTATAGCTTTCCTCCGGGGCGGAGCAATGGATCGTCCGAGGCGCAGCGATTTAAGCCAATGGAAAAGCGGGAAAACAATATCTTTCTGTCAGGCGTCTTGATGGAGGGTTTATTAATCCTAATCGCCTTGGGATTGGCTTGGTTCGGGCTTTACGATCACCTGCAACCGCTTTCCGAAATTCAGTGGCCGGAGCTTGTAATATCTTTTGGGGTGGGGCTGGCAGCAACAATCCCATTGGGGCTGTTGATGTGGATTATGCTGAGTTTACCCTTTGCCTGGGTTCGGGAATTCAATCTGCTTGTCGATCGCGATGTCGCTCCCCTTTTTCGAAACATGACGATTCCCGAGATTTTTGCGCTGTCGTTGATGGCCGGGTTAGGCGAGGAAATCTTGTTTCGCTGGTCGATCCAAGGAGGAGTCGAGACCTTATTGACAGTCAAAGTCGGGGGAACCATGGCCACAGTAATCGCAATCATGGTTGCCAGTTTGCTGTTTGGGCTCTGCCACGCAATAAGTGCCGCTTACATGGTGCTGACCATCATTATCGGGGGCTATTTGGGTTTGTTGATGACCTACAGCGGAAGCTGGATCACCCCGGCAGTTACCCATTTCGTGTACGATTTTTTCGCTATATTAGTCATCAGTCGACTAAAAAAACCAATTGCAGCGGACAATTTCTGATATTTTTCCACTTCTATGATTGCAGGGGCCGATAAACTCTCATAGGATGTTGTGACATATTAGATATTACACCTGGAATTAAGGAAGGTAAATCGATGAATCGTCCAAGTTTTCTCAGTAAGGATGTGAATAGCTCGACCGCAAAATTGGAATTGGCGTACTCTGATCAAGCCCCCGGTTTGTGTTCGTTTTGTGGCTGGTTTTTGGTCAGCTTTGCACTTTGCACGGTGCTAATGATACGATGCCTGCAAGCGTCGACCGCTTGCGGTTGATCGACATCGTGATCGCAGACCAGCTTCGTCGGTTTTTCGGTGCTCAAGACCAATCTCATATTGGATGTTTACATTCGCTGTTTTTCAGCGATCCGTAATTTTGCACTGCGGCTGCGAGGGTTTTCGGATATCTCGTTGTCGCTGGCTTGGATCGGTTTTTTTGTCATCACAAGCAACGATTGGTTGTCTGCCAATCCGTGTTTGACGATTCGATCTTCTAAAGAATGGAAGCTGATGACGGCAATCCGTCCCCCCGGCCTTAGCAAATGAGGGAGCCTTTCGATGGCCACCTTAAGCCATTTTAACTCTTCATTGACGGCAATGCGCAACGCTTGGAAGGTGCGGGTGGCTGGGTCAATATCATGGTTTTTCGAACGTGGAACCGATCGCCGCAACAGGTCAGCCAGATCAGCAGCCGTTTCAATTTTTTGTGTTTGTCGCTGCTTGACAATCTTTCGGGCGATCCGTCTACTGAAACGCTCTTCACCGAATTCGTAAATCAAATCGGCCAGATGCTTTTCACTCAATCGATTCACTAAGCGGGAAGCTGGCTCTCCCTGCAATGGATTAAAACGCAAATCCAAGGCACCGAGGCTGTGGTAGCTAAACCCGCGATCCCGATCGGCCAATTGATCACTAGAAAGGCCTAAGTCGAGCAGGATCGCGTCGACCTGTTCAATCCCCATCGACTTGAGAACTTCGGGTGCGTCCGCGTAGTTTGCCACAATCGGAATCAAGCGCTGGTTAGCAATTCTGGACTCGGTTTCCGCAACGGCCTGCGGATCGCGGTCAAACCCGATGATTCTGCCGGCAGGGCCCATCGCCGAAAGAAATCGAGCCGTATGGCCTCCTCCTCCCAACGTTCCATCCAAAAGGATGGCGTCTGGGGTCAAATCGAGATGTTCGAGAATTTCATCGACCAAAACGGGTTTATGGACCGTCACATGAGGTTCCTTAATCAGCGGTTACAATTATGGATTGAGGTGAATACGGGATTAAGGTTAATCGAAAAGATCAAAAAAAGCGACAAGGCACGTCTTGTGCCCAGTCGCTTTCAGTGCTCGCCAGGAAACCCCAGCGAACGGTCTGCCGTCGGTTCGTCCTGAACCGACTTGCGGCATAGGATGTCATACTGTGGCCAGCGATGACACTCTATTGCCAACATGGCAAACGGAGGACGTGTCAAAGGAACAAATCAATGACTTCGCAAAAGACTCCGTTCTTTTCCCTCAAAAAACCAGCCACATCTTGTTGCTGGGCCATAAACTGTCATTCTGGTTCCCTATTCTCAATTGCGGTTGGCGAGGACAAGGAACTATTTTCTCGGCTTCCATCGATGGGAATCATATCAAAAGTATTTTGCGTCAAACGATCAAATTCAGCCTGATTTTCCAACAAATAACTTTGCCATTTGTTCTGCTCCCAAACTTCCCAGTTACTTCCTACGCCAATGATCACGATTTCCTTGACCAAATCAGCGTGTTCAATTAAAGCGGGTGAAAGTCGAATTCGCCCCGATCTGTCAATTTCACACTGTTCAGCCCGGGCGTAAAACAGTCGGCTAAAAGCTTTAAGATTTTGCGATCCGGTTTTTGACTTGGCTGTTCGGGCCGCCAATTCATTCAATGATTTGGCATGATGTAGCTCGAGACAGCGTTCGGTGCCAGGGGTCGAAAACAGGGACGATTCATTCGCCAATTCATCACGTAACACCTTCGGGAGAGCGATACGCCCTTTTTCGTCCAATGTTCGTTGGTAGGTCCCTGTGAAAACCATCTAAAACACCATCTTGATAACGATTTTAATTGGCAGGTGTTGAATTACTAGTTCCGTTTTTTATCGTCGTTTTATCGTTGTTTTATCGTCGTATCGGCTTTTTTAAGCCCCGAATAAATCAATCG
>JBGTHU010000045.1:0-13159 GCA_041745975.1 Mariniblastus sp. | reverse complement strand
ATGATCTTGAAAGTTTTTTGGATACAGGAGATTGGCAAGGAAAAGCAGGAGCATTTGGTTACCAAGACGGATTGGATTGGGTGCACGTGGTTGAGGGATTGGAAAGTAATGTTGTCGGACTTCCGGTCGAGATGATTGACGCCTGGATTGGTGAGTTAATTGCCAAAAATGTCGGCGTTTAGCGATTTTTTTGGAACAAAAATTCTTGATAAACGACTCGATTGACATTTTTTAGAAAACATCGTTCCAACAATATCAACTAGGTTGTGGTATTGGCCAGAGCCTCCACCTCCTCAACCGTCGCAGAACAGAGGCCAGCTTGCTGAAGCAGGGGATCTCCCGATTCGCTAAAACAGAGGTTACAATAGGGTCTGCAAGTTGAGCAATCATTAATGTTGCCGATTGCAAATAGTTTCCACTTTACCTGTTTCACCAAATTACCAATTTTGTAAAATTCCGAGTGCTTTGTCTAAGTTAGAAAAATGCGTTCACTGGTAGCGGAAGCCGCCAATGGCTTTCGTCAATTTAAGATTTATTCGAAACTCTTGACGGACTGTTGATTTTATCGCAGCGCAAGCCGTCAAGACTTTCGTCAATCGCGACTCAACTCGAAACTCTTGACGATTTCCGTTACCCCTGAATTAAGCTTTGACAAAGCACAAGGCTGAACGAGGCTGCTTGCTTTTTTACTTCTGAGGTGTTACCAAATTTCACCATTTGCCCCCGGAAAGGATCTAAATAATGGCACTGACCGAATCGAATATGATGGCCTTAGGCAGCGTCGCTCCCAATTTCGCGCTGACCGATGGTATTTCGGATGACCTAGTTCAATTGAGTGATTTTAGCGGTCGCCCGTTGTTGGTCATGTTTATTTGCAACCATTGCCCCTACGTGATTCATGTACAACCCGAACTTGTTCGTTTGGGTGAAGATTATGCGGAGACTGATTTGGCAATCGTGGCAATTCAAAGTAATGATGTTACCAATTACCCGCAAGACTCACCGGAGCGAATGAAAGAAGTTGCCGCTCGATTGGGTTACCGTTTTCCCTATTTGTATGACCGCCAGCAATTTGTAGCAAAAGCATTTTCTGCTGCCTGCACGCCCGACTTTTTCCTGTTCGATTCAGGCCATCGATTAGCCTACCGGGGGCAACTGGATGAGACTCGACCTAAACGAATTGAATCGGGCGTCTATGATTCGACTGAAAACCAACCGCACGGAAAGGATTTGCGAGCAGCCATTGACGCCGTGCTATCAGGGGGCAGTCCCCAGGATCACCAATTACCGTCGATCGGTTGTAACATCAAATGGATTGGATAGAACATACCAAGGATAGTTGCCTTTCTTTCATCATGGCTTAAACCAACTTCCCTCAAGAGCGATTATTTTGTTGGCTGGAGTTGGATCACTTGATCTAATTCTGATTTGAGCCTCGACAAAATTTCGTCGTAAGGAAAAGCGCCTACCGTTTCTGTTTTTCGTTTTAGGTTGACGTACTTTGGTCCGCACCAAAGTCCCAAATCAGCATCATCGGTTTCGCCAGGGCCATTGACGCGGCAACCCATCACGGCAATCGTAATGTTATATTCTGCCGCATATTGGGTCATTAGTTTTACTTGCTCGGCCAATTCTACAAACGCTTGGTTTTCCACACGCGAGCAACTGGGACAAGCAATGATGTTGAGACCATCTTGGTTAAAATCAACGACACTACGAACTCGACCGGCGTAAATATCAGCAATGATTTCTCTGCCAGCGGTGATTTCCTCCCCTTTGCGTTGATTGGGAACGGTTAATGAGACTCGCACAGTATCCCCCAGCCCACGCCCAATCAATTGCTCGAACGCAATCCGCGTCTTGATGATTCCGTCAGGAGGCAGTCCAGCCTCTGTGACACCCAAGTGGAGCGGAACATCAGGTCGCTTTTCCGCAAAACGCTGGTTGACTTCGATAACTTTTTTAGGATCGGAATCCTTGAGTGAAACACAGTATTGATCATAGCCGATCGAGTCGATGAAGTCACAATGATCCCAGGCGCTTTCGAGCATCGGAGAAATGGAGTCATGAGTATCGTATTTTTCTTTTTTAGCCGGGTCGACACTTCCACAATTCACTCCGATACGGATTGCACATTGATGCTGGCTCGCCACATCAATGATATAGCGAACTTTTTCTTGCCAACTTTTTTCCCGTTCGTGATGGTACAAGTGACCAGGGTTGTAACGTAATTTGTCGACATGAGGTGCCACGATTTCGGCGAGCCGGTAGTTTTCTTGCAAATCGACCGACAGATTGGCGGTGGTCTGTTGACGGATTTGTTCCAGCGCCGCTGCATCGGCTTTGCTGTCCACGGCGATACGCACCACGTCAGCGCCCGCATCCTGTAGCAAATTGACCAGCCACACCGTGGCTTCGATATCGGTGGTTTTTGTGGCCGTCATTGATTGAACGGCAATCGGATGTCCTGCACCAATTTGGATCGAACCAATTCGGACCGTGCGAGTCGGGTTACGCTGAATATCAACCATGATTAAACTATCGTCAGAGAAATAAAATTAAAGTAAAGCAAATGATACCAACAAAACAAAAAAAACAACATTTAGTTTCAATTATAACATGTTCCACTCATGTTGTTTAACTGGAAAAAAGTAAATTGGATTCACAATCGCCCTGGTTAAATATCGTGTTACACCAGCCTGAGATCCCGGGAAATACCGGTGCCGTCGGAAGAACTTGCGTCGCGTTGAACGCCAAATTGTGGCTGGTTCGTCCGTTGGGCTTTCGCATCGATGAAAAAACGTTGCGACGGGCGGGGCTGGATTATTGGCAACATCTTAATTGGGAAGTGGCGGATCACTGGGATGACCTGCTTCATCGCTTAAATGGAAACTTCAGCAAAAATCGATGTTGGTTGTTTTCGCGCTTTGCAACTCGTAGTTACTGTTCTGTTTCTTTCCAGCACGGTGACACATTGGTTTTTGGCAGCGAGACAGCGGGCCTGCCCAAAACGATCACCAAGCCGATGGCCGATCAATTACTGCGAATCCCCACTGGCGATAAAGTCCGAAGCTTGAATTTGGCAACCTCGGTCGGAATTGCCGCCTTCGAGGCCGCTCGGCAACTCTCACCGTTTGACTTGCCATGACATTTCGAGTCGTCGCGACTTTTTGACTACCCCAACAGATGGAGTTGATAGCAAGTAGCCGTTTTGGGGTAAGCGTTGATGAGGGTGTCCGCGATCCGACACCCTCTCGCGAACCATTAACCTCTGCTGAGTTTTTTCGGTGAAAGCAGGATTCACCGCTAAAGAGTCAGCCCCCAACAAGTTTTTTCAACTCTCTGAAAATCGAATTCTTACTCGTCGTGAACGAAGAATTCAAAATTTATCAAATTAACGTACTATCATTTTCAAAAACCGCCAACGGTTACCAACCGCAGGCGTTTATTGCTGCCGAACGTGAGGGGGATTGGAGATGAAATTAGCTGGCTTCTGAAACTTACCGGTCTTCAAAAAATGCAAGGTTTCATCCATCGCCTGTGGGTGATACTTTATATTCCAATGAAAATAGGGCCCCAAATGAAACCCAGTCGCTCCGGCCAGGTGGGTTTCATTGACAAATACGGTAAAGTCTCGTGGTTTCAGCAACGAGGGATTTTTATCTCCGTCTGCTGAACCGGCGATAATGCCAAATTCAAATGTTGGTGTAGCTAACTTCGGCTGTAGCGCAGGCCACCCCGCCCCAAGTTGCACTCCGCCCAATCCCGCCAACGTTTGAAAGGCCAAACTTTTTGACAACGTTCTTGCGACTCGGCTTCCTTGATTTGGCGGGGCCAACATCACCATCCGTTTGAATCGCGGATCCAGAGCTAGGCCTTGCCGATGCAACTGACCCAGATAGCAGCGAAAAACAATATTGCCCATCGAATGGGCGACAACATTAATTTCTGTGACTTGATCACTTAACCCAGCGATCACTGATGCCAGATCATCTGCATGAGTTTCAATTTTACCGCGAGCGCTGGCGTATGCCAAATTGATCACGGTAAAACTTGCTTGTTTATTTAGATAGTTGCCCAGCGGTTCCATCGAATCATTGCTGCGCCACAGTCCATGAAGCAATATCACCACAGTGCCCTGCTCCGGCTGAATATTCTCTTGTTGAATCAAACCCTTTAAGGTCTGTTGACACTGCTCCCGAGAACCCCAAGCCTTTCGTATTTGATTGGGATCGAGTAATCGGTGATGCTCCGTTTCAGAATGGCGTTGAATCCGCCAACCACCCCAGTAATGTACGTCGCTCCAAAAATGTTGCCCACCCAACGTGGGAAGTTCCCAGTTCAAAGGGCTGTCAGTGTTTTCACGTTCCCCTTGCAGTATCGAATGCTGCCCATGGGCCAATGAGACCAATTGGAATATGCTGATCAAGCAAATCGTAAATCGAACACTCGCTACGTTAGCGAAAATGTTAGGTTTTAATGTTTTATTCGACATCAATTTTCATTTTTTTGTGTATTTGGGTTGCGGTGATTGACGCGATCTATTTTACTACGTGCAACAATTTCTTGGTATGTGGTAGAGTGTGAAGTCGGTCACGGGAGCGCGTTTGGCACGTCGAACATGCGTCAATTCGGCAGCATTCAGTCAATCCATCAATCGCGCCAACGTAACACACCACTGGTCTCGACGTGCCCCCTGCCGCCGCTCAGCTAAGGTTCAACGAAAGTCACGAGACTGAATCCGCAGGTCGGACAAACGGTCGGACAAATCTTCAATCTTGCTGACCACGACGTGAATTACATTCTGTTTTTTTTCTAGTTTGCCAATCGTCAACCAAGCCGCCGAATTCTTAGCGACTTGGTAATGCCGTTCAAAAATATCGGGCTTGACCACGAGATTGGCGGTTCCGGTTTCGTCTTCAATCGTGACGAATGTAATCCCCTTGGCTGTGGAAGGACGTTGACGGATCAGCACTAATCCCGCTACCCAGACATAACGATTGGGGATACCATGCATCAGTTCCCCGCAGGGAGTAACTTTCAATTGTTGCAATTCCTGTCGATAGAATGAGAGCGGATGGGCCTTGAGTGAGAGCCCGGTAGTTTGATAGTCAGCGGTGACTTGGTCGCTGGGCGACAAAACGGGCAAGCCATCAATCAAGTCATCACTCTCCTCCAGACCGGCAAAAAGTGGTTGGTCTCTGGGTTGCTTCTCTTGCGCCAAGGCTTGCCATAAGGCCGATCGGCGATCTTGTCGAACTGATCCAAACGCGTCGGCGTGACTCAATTGAGTAATTTCGGCTTGGCTTAAACGACAACGGCGGGTGATATCGGCAATACTCGAAAATGGCCCGCTCTGATCTCGTTCCTGCTGAATCACTTCGGCAACTTCCCGTCGCAGGCCGCTGATCATCCGCATCCCCAACCGCAGACCGACATTAGGTCGCGCTGGTGAATTCGCTGTGTCGGCTTGAACCAAGTTGCCATCCGGTTTGACACGCTCCAATGTGCAATCCCAATCACTATCATTTACATCGATTGGCAACACGATTACCTGATGGTGTTTTGCATCGGCCACCAATTGAGCGGGTGCGTAGAACCCCATCGGTTGGCTGTTAAGTAACGCCGCACAAAAGGCCGCGGGGAAGTAGTGCTTCAGCCACGCCGAAACGTAAACCAATTTGGCGAAGCTGGCCGCATGCGATTCGGGAAACCCATACTCTCCAAAACCACTGATTTGGCGAAAGACTTGTTCAGCAAATTCATCCGACAGCCCACGTTGCTGCATCCCTTCCACAAGCTGTTGATGGAATTTTTGGATGATACCTGACTTTCGCCATTTTCCCATCGCGCGTCTCAATTGGTCGGCTTCTCCGGGGGTAAAACCCGCCGCCACCACCGCCAACTTCATCGCTTGTTCTTGGAAAATCGGAACGCCCAGCGTCCGCTCCAACACGGCTTTAATGGCCGGTGTGGGGTAGTCAACCGGTATCTCTCCATTACGTCGGCGCAGGTAGGGGTGAACCATATTTCCCTGAATCGGGCCGGGCCGTACGATGGCAACTTCGATTACCAAATCGTACCAAGATCGCGGTCTAAGCCGAGGCAGCATACTCATTTGGCCTCGGCTTTCGATCTGAAAAACTCCGACCGTATCGGCCGCACATATCATGTCGTAGACCAAGGGGTCTTCTGGCGGAACGGTGGCCAAGTCATAACGTTGCTCCCAATGCGCATCGATCAAGTCAAAGCATTTGCGGATCGCACTTAACATCCCCAATGACAGACAGTCGACCTTTAGCAACCCCAGCGACTCAAGATCGTCCTTGTCCCATTGGATTACCGTGCGACCATCCATGGCCGCATTCTCGATCGGAACCAGTTCATCCAGATTCCCCTCGGTGATTACCATTCCGCCGACATGTTGAGATAGATGGCGAGGAAACCCGAGCAGCTCATTTACTAAGTATTTCAGCTGTCGTCCGATCGTTGTTGTCGGGTCAAGGCCGACCGACTGCATCCGCTGCTCCAGTTTATCATCGTGGGAGTAACCATCAATTTGCTTGGCCAGAGCATCCGTCCGATCAGGTGACATTCCCAAAGCTTTACCCACATCGCGAACCGCACTTCGCATTCGATAAGTCACCACTGCGGCGGCCAATCCGGCTCGCTGACGTCCATATTTTTGATATAAATATTGCAGGACCTCTTCTCGACGTTCATGTTCAAAATCGACATCGATATCAGGTGCCTCATTTCGTTCCCTGCTGATGAAGCGTTCGAATAACAGGTCACTGGTCGCCGGATCGACAGCAGTGATCCCCAATCAATAACAGAAGGCGGAGTTGGCGGCTGATCACAGCCCCTGACACAAGATATTCCTCTCGCGGGCAAACTTGACCAAGTCCCAAACTGTCAAAAAATAGGCTTCATAATTGAGTTCCTCGATCAATCGCAATTCATGTTGTAGCTGACTTTGAACCTGGGCGGGTACACCGGCAGGGTAGCGACTGTTGGCACCAGCTTGAACCAATCGTTTGAGGAACTCGATGGGGGGCTGGCCATCAGGAGTCAATTCATGGGGATACTCGTAACGCAACTGGCTTAAACAGAATTGACAGCGATCGGCAATCTCCAAAGTGGCTGCGATCGCGTCGGGGAGATCGGCGAAGGCTTGTTTTCGTTGCGATTTGGTTTGCAAATGACGCTCTGCATTGGGCAACAGATAACCTTCAGCTTGAGACACGGTCAACTGATACCGAGTCGCAGTCAACACGTCGTGCAGCGGCATTCGTCCGCGATCGTGGTACAGCACATCTCCAGCTGCCACCAAAGGAATACCAACCTGCCTGGAAAGTTGTTTCAGTTGATTCAAACACCAGCGGTCGTCGATTCCGCGATATAACGAAGCCAGCAAATAGCAGCGATCCCCAAACAACTCTCGATAACATTCCACTCTTTGTCGTTCTAATGGACTCGATTGGCTAAACCAGGGTTGATTCACTTCCTTCACAGCCCGCCCCCGCAGATTGAACTCTTCGAGGTTTTGATGCGCTGTGGCTGCGTCTTTCCCTTCCGTTACTGAATTTTTTAGGGAGCCAATTTGCGGAATCACGCCGGCCAGTAGTTGATTTTGGCATTGGTTGATATCATCAATGCTCAACCAGCACTCTCCTTTGGGAGCGCGACGCCGCCCTATCGAAATCAGTTTTGATAGGTTGCCATATCCCTGTCGATCAATTGCCCACAACACCACCGCAGGTGCGTCTCGTGGAACAATTTCAGCACCGATGATCAATTTAAAATCGGCAATTGGGGAAGTCGATTCAAGTCTAGCGCGACTCTCTTTCCAAGCACTGTAGGCTCGTACGACTCCCGCCAGAGAGTTCTCATCGGTAATCGCTAAACCGCGATACCCCAACTCGATCGCTCGATCTATCAGTTCATCGGGATGCGAAGCTCCTTGCAGAAACGAATAATTTGATTTGCAATGGAGTTCAACATACATCGTTGGTTGAGGTAAAATTGTTAATTCATTTGGCCCGTCAGAACCGGTTGGTCGACCAAAAACTGGGATATCATTTCCCATCCCAGAGGAAAGCAAATATCGCTGATCGCCGCATTCGCTTCATGGTAATTTTCAAACGCGTCGGGGCTGATGCCAGTGCCGCAAATTGCAAACGGCACATCACCATGTGTATGCGTTTTGGTTCTTAAAAAAGTCGGATGATCGGGTGTGATTAAAATACGATAGTCCTGACCCGATTGATCCAAATGATTCATAATCGGAGCGACGATATGGCGGTCGATCTCCTCCAAGGAGGTTATTTTTTTTGCCAGATCTCCTTCATGGGAGGATTCATCAGGGGCTTCGATATGTACGCAGACCAAATCATATTGCTGAAGAGCATCAATTGCGTACCGCCCCTTGGCCGCATAATCAGTATCGGTATAGCCGGTCGCTCCGGGAACCTCAATCCGATCCCAACCGATCAACGCCGCAATCCCTCGCAGCAAGTCGACTGCTGTGATCATCGCGCCCCGAATATTGTGACGGCTTTGAAACGACTCTAATTTCGGTCGCTTCCCCAGCCCCCACAACCAGACATTGGTGGCTGGGACTTGGCCATTTTGCCGTCTTAGTACGTTGACGGGATGATCGGCAAACCACTCCATACTCGATTCCATGATCTGGCACAGCAACTCACTTCCGGGCCCTCGCGGGAAATCGGCTGCGATCGGTTTGTCGGACAAGTCATGAGGTGGCGTGGTACGCGTGTCGATTGAAAAGGGCGACGCGAGTTGGCCATCGCTACGCAATAACAACAAGTTCCGATAACTAACCCCGGGTATGAATTCTAATTGGGCGGAGATTTGAGCCAGTTGCGGCTGAGCGCCATGAAGCAGTTGCTGTGCCTCGACCGAACTGATGTGGCCAGCGGTGAAACTGGTCAAGTGCTGGTCTTCGATCGTCACCAAATTACATCGAATGCACCAATCGAATTCCCCCAGTTCAATCCCTTGAGCGGCGGCTTCCAGAGGCGCACGACCGGTATAGTGCTGGTAGGGACTGTATCCCAACAAGCTCATGTTGGCCACGGCACTGCCCGCTTCAAATTGCACGGGAGTATGGTTGGATCGGCCTACAATCCCCCGTCGAGCGATCTCATCCATGGCCGGCGTCGCTGCCGATTGCAAGGGAGTTGCTCCATCGAGTTGCGGTTGCCCTTCATCGGCACAGCCATCGGGAATGATAATGACATACTTCATAATCAGGCATCCATTCTGTTCTATTTTCTTGGAAAGATGCAACAAGGAGGACTGGCAGATAAAAATTTACCACCCCAAAAGCAACTCCGTATCCACGAACCGCGTAAATTAATGAAAAAAAATCTTTAAAAAAAATTCGATCTGCCGCTAACCCAAAAAATCGATCTGCCTCGATCGATTCCCGTCGTTCAATTCGAATCGTTCATAAAATCGATCGCTGGATCAGCCAGCAACTCCTGCGATCAAAGCCTGGGGGACTGATGAAATTTATACAAAATTGCCTTGGGCAATGAGTGAAAAAAAACACTTCTCCCTGAAAAACAGAGAGAAGTGTCAGAGCGGAGAGAACAGGATTCGAACCTGCGGAACGGTTTGACCCGTTCACCTCATTAGCAATGAGGCGCATTCGACCACTCTGCCATCTCTCCTGAAATTTGGATTGGCCCAACAAACTCCAACCTCCAACCAAAATAATCGAATCATTCTGGTGAAAATGGATGCTATCTGGACTAAGTGGGTTAAATTTTTTTTAGCGACTGTTAAAATTATTGCGTATTGCCAAACGTTTGGCAAGGGAACATTTCAAAAAAATTTACCGGTTGATTCACATGCAGTATTTCACAGCAATCGTTATTTCTCTTATCAGCGTCGGCAGTATGCTGTGGATTTGGGGGGCTCCCTCGTCAGCAAATAAAAGCCTGATTTCTCAAGATCAGCAACGTGTTGACAGTGTGACGGACATTCAAAAATTAGATCAGGTTCGCCTGCTTAAAATTGCCAATGAAAAAGCGGAAAACAATTCCGATGCCCGGGTTGAAGCGATCTTGGCCTTAGTCGATCATCCGCAGGAATTGGATTTGAGCTTGATTGTTCCTCAACTGGCCATCTTGGCGGTTGATCGGGAGCCCTTGATGGCTGCTGCGGCGGGTATTGTGTTGTCCCGCATTGGCCCTCGCGGCGCCGCATACGCCCGTTCGTTGGTCGAATCGGAGGACCCCCGCGAAATCGCGGCCGGCTGCACCGCTCTGAAGGAAATGGGAGGTGCTGAAGAGTATTTGGAGCTGATCCGATCATGGCTGATTGACGCTGATCCCAACGTTCGCAAGCGAGCCCTTTTTGCTCTGCAAGGCCCCAACACGGCCAGCCTCTCGTTGCTGCCCGAGATCATCGAAGCACTGCCCCAGCCGACCCACTTAACCGTTCCCGAATATTTTAACGTCCAGTGCATGGCTTGCCGCGTGATTATAAATCTGGGGCCGGAGGGAATTGATGCGGCTGATGCGCTGTTGGAATTGCACAAAGTCGGTATTCCCTCTGTTCGCAGCTGGGCCGCTCATGCTTTAGGTGCGGTCGGCCCCACGACCAAGATCAATACCCCGGAACTGTTGGCGGGTAACTTGGAAGCATTTTTGTACGCCGACAGACAGCGCAACTTGTTAGGACTGGCGGCCCTTGGCCCGGAAGCCTTACCGGTCGCCGACCGGATTCGCGAAGTTATGAACGATCCTACCAAACGAGTCATGCCGCATGCCGCCTATACCCTTTGGAGAATTACCGGAGAAGCGGACAAGCCCTTACAAACCTTAGAGTCATTGCTGCGGGAGTTCGATTATGTTGCCGATTCGATCGAACTGATCGGAATGATGGGGACGGAGGCAGCACCACTCGTGCCGGCTTTGATTGACATTTTGAAAGATCCCCAAAGCGAACAGCACGAAAACGCCATCATCGCCTTGGGCAACATCGAAGCGGCAGCTGCGCAGGCGATTCCTGCAATCGATTCATTCACTCGACCAGGAAAAACGGACGCACTCACTCGCTTTTACGCGCGTGATGCAATCCGAAAAATCACGGCCGCTCGAATGGATAAAAACGAATAAGCCATCAAAGGAATCGTGTTTTCGGTCTGCCTACTCGATCCGCTGATTCGATCCGCTAATTCGATCCGCTGATTCGGATTGCCGATTTGATTTGCAGATTCGGTTTTCGCAAATTCCGATTACACAAATTCAGTTGAACCTTTCCAGCGGACAAAGCCCTCAATCGCCTCATATTCGGCTAAACCTAACGCATCGTATAGTCTTGCGGTTTCGGAATTTCGATCTTCCGCTCGCTTCCAGAACTCACGATTGTCGTTGCCGGGAAACAAGGCGCGGTCTTTTTGCGATTGATGTTTGAAGATGGCATTCCGTTTTCGCAAGACTTCGACTGGACTCAGTGGAACCGCCATTTCTATTTCTTGAGGCTCCCATTCATGCCATGCTCCCCGATACAGCCAAACAACACAGGTACGATACCACGCTTCATTTTCCAACCGTTGGCAAGCTTGCAGAATAGAACTCAAGCAAACTCGGTGGGTTCCGTGGGGATCCGACAAGTCGCCCGCAGCATAGATTTGATGAGGCTGGACTTCACGGATCAACTGTTCGATCATACTGATATCCTCCTCGCTGAGCGGTTTCTTTTTGACCCGTCCCGTTTCATAAAAGGGCATATCTAAAAAATGCAATTGAGTTTCAGGAATGCCACAGGCTCGCGTTGCTGCTCTGGCCTCACCTCGGCGAATCATTCCTTTGATCTTTTGCACTTCGACGCTGTCAATCTGACCGGCTTCTTTTTTTCGCAAGAAAGTATCGACGTGAGTTTCTAGCTCAACTGTTCTGTTTTCGTCAATTGAAAAGGCTCGATTGAAATCCGCAGCAAATTCGGCAAATCGCACGGCATCATCATCAAACACCGCAATGTTCCCCGACGTCTGGTAGGCCACATGCACCTGATGCCCTTGGTCAGCCAATCGAATCAAAGTTCCGCCCATGCTAATCACATCATCATCAGGGTGAGGAGAAAAGATCAGAACACGCTTCGGGAAAATTTCTTCATGGGTCTGGGGACGGTCACCTGGAAGTTTTGCATGGGCCGGTTTGCCTCCCGGCCAACCAGTGACAGTGCTGTGCAGATGACGGAATACCCGCAGATTAATATTATATGCGGGGCCGTGTTTTGCCAGCAGATCCTGCAAGTCATCTTCGTTGTAATCGGCATCGGTCAGTTTTAGAATTGCCTTTCCCAATTTTCTGGCCAGCAAAATAACCGCTCGGCGAATGGTTTCCTCCGTCCATTCTACGATATCAAAAATCCAGGGACGTTGAACTCTCGCCAAAAATTGCGAGGCTGCCGAATCCAAAAAGAAAGCCGAATTGGGATGAAGTTGTAAAAAACTGGCGGCTACATTCGGGCTCACTTCCCCCTCGACCGCTTTGACTACGATCGGCGCTTTATGCTCTCCAAACGCGATCAGGATCACTCGATTGGCCGACATGATCGTTCCCACGCCCATCGTGATCGCTCGCCGGGGAACGTTTTCTTCCCCAAAAAAATCACTGGCTGCATCCAGTCGAGTCACTCGATCCAACGAAATCAGTCGAGTCACACTATCCTTGCTGGAACCCGGTTCATTGAATCCCACATGCCCTGTCCTACCGATCCCCAGGATCTGAATATCGATTCCACCACATTCTTCGATCTTGGCTTCATAGTCGAGGCAGAATTGGCCAACATCAGCCTCGGGCAGCGTGCCATCGGGAATATTGATCTGATCCTTGGGAATGTCAATCAAGTCAAATAAATGTTCGTTCATGAACCGGACATAGCTCTGTAACTCGTTCGGTTGCATCGGGTAATATTCATCCAAATTGAACGTAATCACGTTTTTAAATGACAATCCCTCCTCGCGATGCATCCTCACAAGTTCCGCGTAAACACCAACCGGCGTGCTACCCGTGGCCAAGCCCAACACGAAATTCCTATTAAGCAGTTGCCTGGATCGAATCAAATCCGAAATTTCGGTGGCGATCGCTAAGTCCGCTTCTTTGGAATGATTGAAAATTCG
>JBGTHU010000044.1:0-2396 GCA_041745975.1 Mariniblastus sp. | reverse complement strand
ACATAAGCGGCAAACAATAGAAACAACGGCCAAATACTGTGAGGCGCCACCAACGATTGGAGTGTTTTTCGAAAGGAATTGATGCTGGAAACTGCGTTGGTTGCCAACAAGATGTCATCACTAATCATGGATCCCGCCTCACCGCCGGCGGGAGTCTGAGTAGCCAATAATTCCAACAATACCCTATTGGTCTCCCACTCGGTGACCTCGGTAGTAAAGGGTACATGGACGCCTGCCTTGGTGGAAACGTTTTTGCTCGTTTCAGTGACACTTAAAAAGTAGTTGCCCGGAAGATTCGCCATAACGGTTTTTTCATAACGACCGGGGGCGACTTGTTCCAGGGTCAATTTCTGCAGATTCAAGTCGGGAGTCACCAGGCTGCAGCTTAAGTCCAAAAAATTCAACAGCTTCATGTCATCATCCATCGCAGTGCAGGTAATCCGGATTTTGCCGTCGATGACTTCGGTTTTGAGGTCCAGATTACCACTGGTATCTTTGGGACGCATGGCCCAGCGTACCAATTGATCAAAGACCGGCTTGTGACCTTCCGATTGTGCCCAATTTGAGGCCCATCGACTTCCGGCATCGGTCGTCAATGTAGCGACTCTTCCCAGTCCATAATTCCAGCTGGCCAGAATCGCCGAAGTTTGATCATTGGCGGGGACTGGTGACTGAATGGCAATTTCGACCAGTGGATTGTCTTTTGGTTCGGTCATGACAAAACCAGTAATTGGAGGGAGCGGTCTGGCAATTCCACGCAGGAGTTCGGGGCTGCCAACCACATTGGGAACGAAACCTGATTCTTGTTCGTAGAGGACAGGCCGAGCGACGCGTCGTACTTCCTTGATAAAGATTTGGGGAATGGCCTTTAGCGAAGTGACTTTATAGAACTTTCCTTTTCCCATCTGGGCAATTCGGCTCATTAAGGGAACATCCGCATCACTTCCGACGGCAACGGTTGAGACAGTGATATTGGCTGCGGCCATGGCTTTTGACAGTTGGTCGAAATTGCCAGGTGCTGATACACCGTCGGAAACAACAATCATGTGCTTCACTGAAGCCAATTTGGTATCCAACAGCGAGTAATAACCCATCTCCATTCCAGCAAAAATATCGGTACCACCGCCTGCCCCCAGTGTTGAGATCCCTCTGATAATTCCCGGTTTGCGGTTGCGCACTTCTTGCATCTTGACAACCCAACTGGCACCTGAATCGAACCCAATCACGCCAACATAATCTTGGGGGCCTAATAGCTTTACGGCCTCGACGGCGGCCTGTCGACAAATATCAATTTTTTCCCCAGCCATTGACCCCGACTTGTCCAATACCAACGCCAAAGCACCGCGAGGAACAACTTTGGCATTTTTGATGGTGAAATTCAGCGGGCTAATTTCTTCTAATTTGGTGTCGGCCCAACCTCCGGCTCCAAAAGAATCAGGGCCTCCCACAATAACCAAACCACCACCCAATTCCGTGTTCCGTACTAAACTATTCAATTCAAAATCGCTGAACAACTGATCGGCGCTGTTACCATAAGCGCGAGGGACATCGGCCAACAAGATCGCATCATAAGATTGCAGTTCGGCCAACGATCCGATGAATGGTGGGTCTTTACGAATGTCGACATCCAGATTGGCTTCCCGCAACTGATCAATTAAATTAGTATGCTGATCGGGTTGATCAGGGTTTTCAATCACCAGCACACGGCCTTTATCGATCACATTGGTAAATATGGAAACGCTGTTATTAACCAACGTCCGTTCGGCGGTGGGGTCGTCCGATTGAAAGCGGGCTTCATAACCATACAATCCTGCGGGAAGATCCAGCGTGTGATTAAAGGAAAAGAGATTCTTTCCGGCGTTCAGCGTTACGGGCTCTTCCACAACCAATTCCGGTTGCCCTTGGACGACTCTTAAAATTCGCAACGTACCATCGATCGTTGAAGGTGCCTGATCGGCGTTGTCGGCATTGTCGGCATTGTCGAGTGGTTGGTAAGTGACAACGACGCGGGCCTCGGTTTTCTCTCCTTTTCGTGCCGTCGTGGGCATCAACAACCGATCGACTTGCACATCGGCTCCCGACTCTAACGTAACCGCGATGACATCGATTCCGATCCCATTGATGGCAAACTGCTGTGCGATCTCTTCGGCTGAACCGATATTTTCATTCCCATCGCTGATGATTACCACTCGACGGGCACCTCGAGAAGGGAATAGTGCGAGTGCCACCTTCATCGCCTCGGCCAGATTCGTCGCTTCCGAAAAATTGGGAATCGCAGTTTCCCTGCCGGGATACCAAATAAAATCACCTTGTGTCGGAGGCAGTTCGACCGAAGCACGTTGGCCGAACACGATCACTCCTGCGGCATCGTCTCCAGTCCGATCGCGGTGTTGATC
>JBGTHU010000043.1:0-6696 GCA_041745975.1 Mariniblastus sp. | reverse complement strand
TGGAAAGCCGGCGAACTGGTCATTGCCAACGTTCAAGCGCCACGTCTCTTGAAACTGGTTATCAATTAAAATTAATTGATCATTATCCATTCGCACCAAAACGCCCCGGTCGATCAACCAAGGCCCTTCAATGGCTCTTCCTGGTAGAGGGAACTGGCGGTCCAAGTTCATTGCATCGCCTGGTTCCACGGCAACTAAGGAGTCAGCTGAATCACCTCCAATGACACCAATCAGCAATCGTCCATCAAAAACCAAACGCGACTTGAAGCCCTTTTCGGCAAGCATTGATGCCTGTTCTTGAATAACTTTTTCGTTTGCCAAGCTCAACAGATAAAGGCTACTTGAGCCGCCATTGGAAGACCCTTGGGCAATGGCGATTACCGAATCGGAAATCAATGTTGGTTCGAACCAAATGGTTTTTTTGCCAGCTTCGATGGGCGGCATGAAAGGGGTGCCGATCATCTGACCGTTGGCCGGGTTGATTCGCACTACCGGCCCTTCGCTGGAAGCGATGATTAAATGGCGATTGAACACCAGTGGGGTTGCCGCGGGAGAATCAGCCGGGGGGCTGAGCCGAGGCAGAGCAAGTTTTTGGGTGTCTCCAAACATCATTTCCGTTTGACCAGCGGGCCCGATCGCTGCTAAACCGTCCCCACTGATGGGGATGAAGTGCATGAACTTCAAATTCTGAATGATGCGGCTGGAAATTTGAGTCGGTGAAACCGAAACTTCATCATTCTGAGGGACTATACTAAACAGATCTCCCTGATTTGAAATCACGGCCACCTGATTCCCCTGCATGGTAGGTTGGCCGGGATTTTCGCCGCCGAAGTCGCATCTCCAAATCGGCTTCAGAGTCAACCCATCGACCAACGAGGCCGACAGCATACCTGAATCCTTGCGACGACGAACATGAAACAGGTAGTCATCCAGTTTTTGCAAAGGCGTTAAGAATGCATCCCCCGCATTTTGAATCTCCTCTCGACTAAATCGCCCCTGGGTTCTTTGGAACTTGAATCGGGACAATTCGAAACCGCCAATCCAAAAGTTACTTCCCTCGGCCAGCAAATAAGTTCTCGCCCCGCTGGTGGCGAATGCATCACTGGCAAATTGGGTCACTGGATTCACCTCTTCTGCCGTTTGCAGTTCTAATACCTTCACCTCACCACCATCACCCGAGACCAACGCCCAACGACTGTAGCGCTGCATCGGTCGCGAGATGGAACTGTCGGTGACTCGGCCCATGACCTGGGCCAGGTTCAGATTCAAGCCGTTTTCATTGGTACGAAAGACCCACAAATCACAATAGCCGCCTCGGTTGACCGCGACTAAAATCAAGCCAGACCAATACAACGGGGGTACCACTACACTTCCCCGATCATGCCCCAAATAAAATACCTCTCGGCATTCGAGATCCTGATTCGACAAAACATACAAATTGGAGTACTGTCCCATTTGGTAGATGAACGGCAAACTTTCGGACACCATCGCCGGCGCGGTTGCCCCTTGGGGGAGCTTGACCGACTTTTGTACTTCCCCGGTGTCGCGATTGATCCGCAGAACTTTTCCCGAGCGAGTGGTAACAACAATCATCGACTCGTTAAACGAGGGGCTGAGAAACGACTCTCCGATTTCAGTTCGCCATTTCAAGTCACCCGTTTCACGGTGCATTAGCAAGAGATCATTGTCCTGCAAATCGCTGACCAGCAAATGTGCACCATCGATTAAGGCTGGTTGTATATCCGTTTGATAACCAACGAAGCGACGCCAAAGTATGGTGCCATCGCTTCCTCGCATCGCATAGACCGATCCGTCGACTAAAAAATTAATGGTCTCGTCTCGCAATCCCTCAATGGTCTCTCCATCTTGGCGGTGCAGCACAAAAGTCCTCTGAATCGGAGAAAAACGGAATTGATTACTGATCACGTATTTTGAATCATCGGCAATCACCAAATTTCGTTCTTGTTGGCTAATCTCCAACATCAGCTCTTGCAACTGTTTGCGCCCAGCCAAGTCGCCATAACTACGAGTCAGACGCCGATAAAGTGCGAATGCTTCGTCGGTTTTCAACTCTTGCCCTAAGGTTTGAATTTTTTCAATCGCCGCCATGTATTCCTTCTCTTTGTTGATATTTCCTTGCAGAATGCGCAAATTATTATCAATCTTCGACAAATTATCAGCGACACTGATTTTGTTACGCTGACTGGTGGGAATGTAAGCATTATTGTCGACAACTCGTTTTAGTGCCAAACACTGTGCAAGCTCCCTCTCCATACTTTCGAGTTCCGTCTCCTTATTCGCGGCTTCAGTCAAATTGACTAACGCCCGAGGTAGTAACACGGCGACATCGTCTCGGATATCTTCCATTCTGCCACCGGGATCGTCGATGATCTCCGGAAGCAACTTGTCGGCTGTAAGAATCACTTGATCGTACCGCTTCAGTTGATCCTCGCTGGCAATCAATGCTTGAACTCGCAACGCCTTGGCCAGCGGAACATATTTATGGCGCGGAAACGTGGTGTAGTAATCCTCGAATTTCTTGGCCGCATCCAAATAGGTTAGCTGTTTGAAACTGTCATTGGCTAAACTCCAACTATCTTCGGCATTCTTCCCCAAAGAGAAAATTGTTAAAACAGCCCCAAAAATAATCAACAATCCCAAAATCGAAAACCCGATATACAACCAGCGCGTGGCCCATTGGTTTGATTTATCTCGTTTCCATTTCGGAATCAGAGTTTTGCTACCTGGGGATGGACCCGTTTCAGTCTCTTCCATCGAGGCAAAATCATCAGCCGGGTACTGTGTTTGTCGCTGTGAAGCGGAACGACCGACTGCACGGAGGTCATCGGCTGTAAGAACTTGATCAGCGCTATCATCCTTGTCAAATGGATCGACCCTTGCATCGTTTTGATTGGTTCGCTTGCCAGTCTGCTTTTTTTGTGTACTCGATTTATTGAAGGACTTTTTGGAGGGTTTTTTTGACGGTCGTTCGCTTCTGGTTTCGATCGGCGATGCCACCTCTTCCAGCTCCTGAGAATCTTCTTCTTTGACTTCATCTGGAACGCGTTGCGAAGCCGTTTTATTTGTTGGTGAATCGAGCCAATCGCCTGAAATCAAGTCATCAACAGCGTAGCTATCGGCTTGATTTTTTGGGGGTGGGGTATCACCATCGCGGGGTGGTGGCAGATCGTCATCCGGTTTAACATCAACCTCATCATCCTCGAGGATACGATCGGCCTCGATTTGAGTCAGCAATTTTTTTTGCACCAAATATTTCAAAACCGCATGCGGTTTTACCGGCTTGGTATGGTCGGCGGCTTGACGGCGAATTTTGGTCAAGACATTTTCGTCGATTTTGCCCAATCGCTCCAGTTTTTCCAGCAACTGTTCCACTACCATTGACTAATAATCCTGCTCTGTCGTTTTTATTTCGAATTCAGTAAAGCCCATCGTCACACCAGCGTCCCAGGCAGTGATTACCCGTTTGTGCTGGCAGTCCATGTGGGCCTTGATAATTAACTTCGTTGCTGCGGAATTTTCTTTGGCATCCCGCAATATTTCCCGCATCTCTCGATCACTGGGCGCCTCTTTCTCAAAATCGGTACGACTGGTGACATAATAATTGTTATTTTGATCGATAGCGATTTCCACCAAATCGACATCGATAATCTCCGATTGCACCTCAGACGGTTCTTCGGTTTGGGCTTTTGGCTGTTGCAGCGATTTCTGCATGGTGAACGAAGCGGTTACCATGAAGAATATCAGTAACAGAAACGTCACATCCACCATCGGTGTCATATCCAATTCGTCTTCCGGAATCGGCTTTTTTTCAACTCCGAAATCGTCTTCCAACTCTTCCACTTCCTCATCCTCGTCGACCCCTCGCCAACCCATCGCTTTATATTTAATTTCCGCATTGTGCAGGTGTTTTTCTGAAGACAGCTGCGATGAATGGGAAACATTGGCGTCGTACGCTTGGGACCGTCCTTCACTGTCGCGAGTGATCGGTTTAAAGTTCTGGTACTCGCGGGTTGGTTGATCGAGTCCGAACTTTTCATCCTCAGGATCCATTTCTTCAAATTCGGAGTCGCTCACAATGTTTACCTTTCTTCCTGAATACCAAAATATAAAGGCTTCGCGTTTCCCATTTCCGATTTGGCAATTCCTTTTTTGACCGTTTCCACGATTCGCGTTTTGATGTCCCCTTCGGCTTTCACCAAAATTGCCTCCTTGTTAGGAGTCGCGGAAAGTTCGCGATCAACGTAGTCTCGGATTTCTTCTTCGATCCCCGATGGCTCATTCGCCCGAACCAAATCAGCCTCATTCATCGTTCGGCCTTTGTAGATTTCCACGCCCTCACCCCGTTGCACAATCACTACCATCACGGAGTTTTTTTCCGAAATCGATTCGCTGTAGGAGGCTTTGGGCAAAATCACTGAAGCCTGGGGATCCATGCGAGAAACCACCACGAAAAATGCCAAAAGCAAAAACGTGATATCAATCATTGGAGTAATATCCAATTCCCCATCGGTCGGATTACGCTTCGGTTTAGGAAGGACTAATTGGTCGTCTTGTTTCATTTTTTAGGGTGTCGAATGGAAGCTTCCTTAAAAATTTCTAAAAACTGGTTGACTCCGAAAGAAACCAAATCTTCCATTTTGCGGATAGCCACATTGATATAGGCAGTGCACATCACCAAGGGAATCGCAATCGATAGTCCGAGTGCCGTGGTGATCAAGGCGAATTGAATATCTTTTGCCAACTGACTGACCTCCACGTCCGCACCGGGAATCGACAGCTTGGAAAAAGCAGCCATCATCCCTAAAACCGTTCCCAGTAGTCCAATCATCGGAGCCGTTTTGATCACGGTGTAAACCCAACTGAGACGATATTCAAGATCCTGCAAAACATCGCGTTGGAAACGATCGGCAATCAATTGCTTGACTTTGGCAAACCCCAAATCGCGATTGGCGATCGCCAATTCCGACAGTTGACAGGTAGCCCGTCGGTCTCCTTCGCAGATTTCCACGGCAGATTCGTAGTCCCCCCGAGAAAGTGGGACTTCAACGGCTTCCAAAAACGCATTTTGCTGTTCCTCGTTGGGAAACTGCTTTTGGCGTACTCGCGCCCATACCATCACAACACAAAAAGCTCCCCAAAGCGCAATCAAAAACATAATGAAGTAAATGAGGTAGCCAAGATAGGTAAAAATCTGATCCATATTTGATAAATGTTAGAGGGTGATTAAAATTTGCGGCTTTCTTAAAGGGCAAGTTACGCCAAAACAACGTAAAAACTCTCACTTTAATCGAGGATAAAAATTTAAATTTGTAAACTTTAATTCATGTAATCTGATTCGCGAAAAAGGATTCGCAAAACAATTCAGGTGGCTGATTCCGCGTCTACGATATTGTAATTGAGCAATTGAAAATTCCCAAGGATCTAATTCACATCACGCTACAAAAAAATGGAATCCTCTCTGTTTAAGTGCGATGCAAGACACCCGCGAAAATGGCTAACGAAAGAACAGTTATCGATACAAAATGTCAACTACTCTAAATACAAAACCATTACCTGCCGGCTCAACTTTGAGGTAGGTACTTCTCACGTTCCTCAATTCGCGCCCGGCGGCCTGCAAGGCTTCGGCTTCGATTCTTCGAATCAACTGCCTGGTGCTCGCCGGATAGAACTGGCAGGTCACGCCATCAGGCTCTAAATTGATCCCAGCTCGACGAGCAATTTCCTCATCCCAACGAATCATGCGGCGTTCCTTATGCATGAAGCGAAGTGACTTCAACTTGTTCTCCTCCTCACGACTTGACTGGATCACTTGCATACTACCCCCGGGATCACGGATTCGAAAGATATTGGGGGTCGAACGATAAAAAATTCCCAGCTCGATATTGAAAAAGCTCAACTGGCGAGCATAAGTTGACATCGAATCAGATTCGTATTGAATCACCCAACGCTTATGCTCGGGGACCCCATCCGTAATTTTTCGAGACCCTCGAGCCCCTCCGGGACCACTCTTCAACGCCTCGCCGCTTCGCTCTTGCAGCGAGGCCTGAATATTGGAGAGGGCATCAGGAATTGCCTCCAATGCGTTCATCAGTTGAGGCGTGTCGTCATCGGGAAAGTCCTCGACGCCTGGATCGAGCAAGTCGTCCTCTTCCCCTTCATCCTCCTCACTGACAACCGACATCTCTAAATAGGGAGGGGGCAAAATTCGCGGGCTTCCCGAGGTAAGCCAAATCACAAACATGGCCAATACCAGAAAGCCCCATACGATGATCAGCGACAACAAATATCCATTGACCAGATCATACCGAGAGACTTTCGTTTCGACAAAATGCTCATTTTTTTGACCCGGTAATCTAAATTTCTGATTTGCAGTTGAATTCGTGCTCATTACAATACGTCTTCCCTTAGACGGGGTAAAAAATTTGGGTAGCGATGCTGTCGCAAGGTTCAGTCCAACAGTTCTGCATCGGGTCGAATTGATAGAAACCATTCGGTCCATTGCCGTTTCAACATATCGTATTCAGCCCTCATGCGTTCGCGGTCGGAATTGCCCGCGATCATGTAGACATCTTCTGATTTTAATCGAGTTTCCTGGCTGAGGGACATACTATCAATGCGGCGACTGATCAATCGCAATCCGTCGTGAGCCATCAAGCATATTTCAAAATCGGGATC
>JBGTHU010000042.1:0-7525 GCA_041745975.1 Mariniblastus sp. | reverse complement strand
GAGTCGTCAGCTAAACAATTTTTGTTTATTCGTTAGTTGATTTCAAAATTTTAAGGAGATTTTCGTGAGAAAAACATTTGTCATTCCCTTGTGTTTAGCGTTTGTCGGATTTATTCAGTTGAGTTTGAATGCTCAAACATGTCAGTACCAAAACACTGCTTTGCAAGCATCTGGTCCCTCGCAATGTCAAACTCAAACGATTGCGACTTCTGCTGCCGTTCAGGATCAGGATATTGTCGATATCGCAGCAGGTGCCGGTAGTTTTAACACCTTAGTAGCTGCCGTCAAAGCGGCTGGTTTGGTCGACACTTTGAAAAGCGCCGGACCATTCACTGTATTTGCTCCAACTGATGAAGCCTTCGCCAAATTACCCAAAGGAACAGTCGAGGCTTTGTTAAAACCTGAAAATAAGGATCAATTAGTAGCGATTTTAACTTATCATGTCGTCGCTGGTAAAGTGATGGCTTCGGATGTAGTGAATGTGAAGAGCGCCAAAACAGTTCAGGGTCAGAGTGTTTCCGTCAATGTTGCCAACGGTAAAGTGATGATAGACAACGCCACCGTTGTAAAGGCTGACATTTCGGCCAGTAATGGTGTGATCCACGTGATCGATTCGGTGATTTTGCCCAAGAAAGACATTGTTGACACGGCAGTCGAGGCGGGAAGTTTCAAAACTTTGGTCGCCGCCGTACAAGCTGCTGGATTGGTAGATACGCTCAAGGGAGAAGGCCCGTTCACCGTTTTCGCTCCTACCGATGAAGCTTTTGCTAAGCTGCCTGCGGGAACTGTTGAAGAGTTGATCAAGCCCGAGAACAAAGACAAGTTGGTAAGTATCTTGACTTACCACGTGGTTGCCGGAAACGTAGCCTCAAGCGATGTTGTCAAACTATCTTCGGCCAAAACCGTGAATGGTGCTGAAGTGTCCGTGAAAGTTGTGAATGGTAAAGTGATGATTGATGGAGCCACCGTGGTTGCCGCCGATATTAAATGTGGAAACGGCGTCATTCATGTCATCGATTCGGTAATTCTTCCCAAATAGTTTGAGCGGAGAATCGTTTTCTGAAGGTTAGTGTTATTCGGAGGAGATTTCGCTTTGAAATCTCCTCCTTTTTCGTATCTTTTTCTTGTCCGTTCGCGAATCGTATCAGAAGCATTGTCTTGGCGGAAGCCTCGACCGCCCAACCGCCTCGGTAAAAGTCAAAACATTCGTAACACTCCAGCCGTCTGAAGCGAGCGGTCGTTTAACCGAGAGCTAGAGCGAATTTTGCTTAGGAAAACGTTCAGAGTTTGGCGAAATTTTTCCGCAAAATTCGCGGCGGCGATCGATCTACTTTATTCGGCTGAAGTGTTACCAAATTTTCTAGGCGATTCCCACTGAGAGAAACTCAGCAATTCCATCGAGATCGTTAACGAAGTCGAATGTCGTTTGTTGTCCCGAAGTCATGCACTTTATTTTGACTTGATTGTTGTTTAATTCCTCGGGCCCAGCGATGATGACGAACTTAAATCCGTGCCGGTCGGCGTATTTGAATTGCGGGTCCAGTTTTTTAGCGTCGGGATAGATTTCAACGCCGATTGATCGTCGACGCAAGCGGTTGGCAAGGCCTAAGTACTGCTGCAAACTGTTGGCATCGAATTGGACAATCAACACGTCGGCGGTGGTTTTGACCGCAGGGATCATGTCTAACTCACTCATCGCGGCTAACAACCGATCCAGCCCCAATGAGGCTCCAATACCTGGCAATTCTTGTTTGGTAAACAGTTGGGCCAGATTGTCGTATCTACCACCCGAGCAGACACTTCCGATACTGGGTAAATCACTTAAAAATGTTTCATAGATCGTGCCGGTGTAATAATCCAAACCGCGAGCAATAGTCACATCGATCGTGCAGCAATCATCCGAAATACCGACCGCTTGTACCGCTTCGATGACCTGTCTCAGTTGGCAGCATCCGGACTCAGCCAGTTCATTTCCGCTGGCCAAAGCATCAAGTTGCTGCAGGACTTGTTGGTTGTTCCCTTTCACGTCAGTCAATTTGAGGATTTGATCGATCTGAGCCGGCGTGGCTTGAGTGGTTTCCAATATTTCGTCGCGGACTTTGTCGTGACCGATCTTGGGAAGTTTATCCAATGCCCTCAAGACGGCAACGGTATGCTGGGCCAAGTCAGCGGTTTCCAACAAGCCATTGAGAACTTGGCGATTGTTGACACGGATTTGGAACCGTTGAAATCCAATCGCATGCATCAAATCGTAAATTACCAATGCCGTTTCGATGTCGCTGGCGATCGAACGTGTTCCGATCGTATCGAAATCACATTGTACGAATTCGCGATAGCGACCGGCTTGCGTATTCTCACCTCGCCAGACGGGCCCAATGTGGTAACGTTTGAATGGCATTCCCAATTCGTTGGCGTGTTGAGCAACAAACCGCGCCAAGGGAACGGTCAAATCGAATCGCATCGCGACGTCATGTCGGCCATGTTGAAAGCGATACATTTGTCGGTCGGTTTCGTCGCTTCCTTTGCCACAGAGAATTTCGGCGAACTCCAGTGTTGGCGTATCAATCGGAGCGAATCCATAACTGCGATAGACGCGACGCGCGGTCTCCATTAATCGCTCGCGAGGAATCATATTGCCGGGCAAAAAGTCGCGAAAACCCTTCAGGGTTCGCGGCTTAATTAGAGAGTTTGACATGAGCTAACTTAATGGGAAATTGCAACGACAGGTAGAGCAGTTGGCCTGGGACTGCGAAACCGGCTGGCGGAAAAAAAACGAGCGTCCATGTATTCGTGGAACTGTTCGGGAGTTTCGAACAATTGATCATACGTCGCATCATTGTCAAATTCGCAGTTGTCGGTCGTATAATCACGGCAGATTTGGGGCCGCGTTTCGTAAATACCACAACGATTATCGGCCATCAGTTTGTCGCAAGCGGTATGCACCACTAAATACCAAGTGTCTTCTTCGATAAAAAGAGACGTATCTCGATGCAGCAAATACCAACGAATGAAGTCAAAATCTTCGTAAGTTTCGGGCGTATCGATGGTCAGCGCAAAATAGCGGCAGCACTTTGCGGTGCAGTAGTCGCATAAGACCTCTCCAGGTTTCAAATCGCTCCGTTTGATCTGTTTTAGTTTGAGTTGGTTCATTTTTGACTGGCTGGAAATCGGATCGTAACCTAAACTGTAGCAATTGCTTTGCCCCTGCAAACATATTACTCACAAATATTGTATCGTTTTTTTGCCATTTTGTAATGCTGCCATTCCTTTTTAATGTCAACTGTCGATTGGATGGCGTGAGCATTGCCGTCAGTGGCAAACTTGCCACCATGCATGCCACCTATACCAACGGATTTGCCGATCGCATGTTGGAAAGTTGGTTCATGTTGGCGCTGCTGGTTGCGCCATTATCCATTTACGCGATGGTGATCCATTGGTTGGAAAGGCTGACTCAACGCCGTTTAGTGGAGCGATTTGGCTGGAACAGCGTTCTTTGGACCGGATGGTTGGGAACACCCATTCATGAGTTGAGTCATGTGGCGATGTGTCTGCTGTTTCGCCACAAGATTGATGAAGTCGCCTTGTTTGAGCCTGATCAACAATCCGGACGTTTGGGTTATGTACGGTATTCGTACCGCTCGCAGAGTTGGTTTGAAACGGCCGGTAATTTTTTTGTGGGGATCGCTCCCTTGTTGGGAGGCGTGGTGGTACTCTCCTTGTTGTTATGGTTGTTTTACCCTCAAGCCGCAAAATTGGGGCTTTTGACGTCCGACGTTAGCTCATCGACCAATCGTATCGACGATTTGTTGATACAAGTGTCATCGGTGTCGTGGCAAGCAGTACGGGCGTTATTTCAATGGGAGCAGGTTACCACGTTTCGGTTTTGGTTGTTTTTGTATTTGGTGTTGTGTGTTGGCAGCCATTCCGCGCCAAGTCGCAGTGACTATCAAGGCGCGGTACGCGGGATGTCAGTATTGATCGCTGGTTTGATTGCCATCACGGGGTTGGCTGCGATATTGAATCTGCCTTTGAACCGGGCCTTGGAGACTTTCATGACGGCTGCCATCCCGTTGCTGGCGGTGTTGGTTTTGGCCGCACTGCTGTCGATGTTCGCTGCGATCACGATTTGGGGAATCACGGCGGCCATTCCGGTGCGATATTCCGTGAGCAATAAAACGTGACCTTGGAGCATCCCAAGGAGTGTTTGGTCAATAAATTCCCAATGAAGTAGAACGATTTTCAGGCAATTCGACTCATTCCCGCATGGATTGGTTGAAAAATTCCGCCCTTCCATGAACAATGGAAAATACGGATGTCTATACGGGAATGACCCCAAATTAATTTAAATTCCGATTTTTAACCAATACCAATTTTATGCTGTGTCAAATCAAGAGCCTTTCAGTAAACAGATCCGACATGGAAAAGACCTCATGTTGCGTTTGCTCAAACCTGTGGATTGTTACGACTTTCGTGGTACTGTTGACTGTTGAACCAATCGCTTTGGGTGCGCAATCGGTGGAAGAACAAGGGAACGCTACCGCAATTGCTACCGAAATTGCTGTGGCTGACGTCGACTATGCGCGGCAGATTCTTCCGATCTTAGCCGAAAATTGTTTTGCCTGTCACGGTTTTGATAACGAATCCCGGCAAGCCGATTTAAGACTGGACATCCGTGAAGACGCGATTGCCACAGGGGCGATTGCCCCCGGTGATCCGGAAGCCAGCCCCTTGATTGACCGTGTGTTTTCCGACGACGAGTATTTGGTCATGCCGCCGCCGGACTCTCATAAGTCGCTGTCAGACAATCAAAAAGAACTGCTAAGGCAATGGATTTCGCAGGGCGGAAATTATTCAGAACACTGGGCGTTTGCCAAACCGGAAAAGCCGACGCCACCATCGGTCAAGCGTGCCGAGTGGGTAAAGAATCCTATCGATCAGTTTATTTTGTCCGAATTGGAAAAACGACAATTGCAACCTGCAGAGCCTCTCGACGGTGCCAGGTTTTTTCGCAGGCTGCACTTGGACACTACCGGGTTGATCCCCGATGCTGCGGAAACCCGCCAATTTATTGCTGATTTTGAAACCTATGGTGAAGACGCCGTTCGAACGTGGATTGATAAATTAATGCAACGGCCGCAGTGGGGCGAGCACCGCGGTCGATACTGGTTGGACGCGGCCCGTTATGGTGATACGCATGGGATGCACTTTGATAATTATCGTGAGATCTGGCCGTATCGCGATTGGGTGATCAAAGCCTTTAATTCCAATATGCCATTTGATGAGTTCGTGGTTCAACAACTTGCGGGTGATTTACTGCCGGAGCCGACGACCGATCAACTGATCGCCACCGGGTTTCAACGATGCAACATCACGACTAATGAGGGAGGGACGATCGAGGAAGAAAATCTGGCTTTGTATGCGGCGGATCGGGTACAAACCTTGGGCTGGGTGTTTCTTGGCCTGACGACGAATTGTGCACAGTGTCACGATCATAAATTTGACCCGCTGACTACCAAGGAGTATTATCAACTGGCCGCGTTTTTCCGGAATACGACTCAGCGCGGTTTGGACGGCAACAATAAGGCTGGCAATTCATCGGTGATTGTGCTTCCCGATGAAAATGACCTCCCACGCTGGGAGTCGCTGCCAACTGAAATCGCCCAATCAAAAACACAGCTTGATGGGTTACTGAATGAAACGCGAGAGAAACTTCCTCAAATTCTCGCTCAACAAGCTCGAAGAAGTGATGGCGACCAAAGACGAAGAGAGCAACTGGTGGTCGATGCTCCACTTAACGAGGGCACCGGAACCGAGGTGGTTTGCCGAGTCGGAACGTCGCTGATTGGTGTCGGTAATGTGGGCTGGGAGGATGCCGGTCGATCCGGTAAGGCGGCAAAAATTAACCCGCAATCTCATTTCCTAATTGGCGAACGAGGTGATTGGGAGATTGATGATTCGTTCAGCTATGGGGCTTGGGTCAAACCGACCCGCAACGCCCAGTCAGGTGCGATCCTGGCCCGGATGGATACTAATCAGGATTTTCGTGGATGGGATCTGATGCAGTCGAACCGAAACCTGTCCGTGCATTTGATCGACAGTTGGCCTCAGCAAGCGATCAAGGTCTCCACGGCCGGCGATGTGCTGAGCGCTGATCGATGGCAGCATCTATTTGTGACCTACGATGGCAGTCGCAAGCCAGAAGGAATTAAGATTTTCGTCGACGGTGTGCTGCAACCGATTGTGGTCGATAACAATCGAGTCAACGCAGATTACAGCATGCGAACCTCCACGCCCACTCGAGTCGGGATGCGCAGGTCAGATCAATTTTGGAATGGGTCAATCGAACAGGTCAAACTCTACAACCGCCAGTTGAGCGACGAAGAGGTTGCGGCGTTGGTTTGGGCTGATGAGTTGGATTTAATTTCAGAGCAAGAAGCCAAGTCGTTGACCTCGTTGACCTCGTTGACCTCGTTGGCCTCGCTGACCTCGTTGCCAGATCATCAACAACAACGTTTAGTCAGATTGTATTTGTCCTCTTCTGATAAATCGTTCATCAAATTGAGAAATTCAATTGAGGCGATGGAATCGGAGCTCAAGGCAATACGCGAACGCAGTCCGATTACCCATGTTCAAAAAGAGATTCCCGATCGCATGCCGGTCGCCAATATTCTGATGCGAGGTGAGTATGATCAAGTCGGCGCTGAAGTTTCCGCCGGGACGCCCGCGTTTTTGCATCCTTTTCCTCAATCCCAACCGGCCAATCGACTGGGTTTGGCGCATTGGTTGGTCGATCCCGACAATCCCTTAACCGCTCGCGTTACGGTCAATCGCTTTTGGATAGAAGTATTTGGAGAGGGCCTGGTTCCCACTGCCGAGGATTTTGGAATCATGGGGGCTCAACCTACCAATCAAGCGTTACTGGATTGGTTGACCTATGAGTTTCAAGAGAGTGGCTGGGATGTGCAGCACATCTACAAATTGATGCTCAGCAGTTCGACGTATCGGCAAGCTGCTGGAGTCGGCCCGAAAAAACGTGAAAGAGATTGGGACAATCAGTGGCTTTCGCGAGGGCCGCGATTCCGTATGGATGCCGAAATGGTGCGAGATATGGCTTTGAAAGCCAGCGGCCTGCTATCGACAAGCATGTTTGGCCCCCCTGTCAAACCCTATCAACCGAGCAATATCTGGGATGTGGTCGGCTTGCCTGAAGGGAATACACGTATCTACGTGCAAGACCAAGGCGAAAAACTCTATCGTCGCTCGGTCTATACGTTTTGGAAACGGATGGCGCATCCACCTAACCTGGAGATTTTTAATGCCCCCAGCCGAGAAGTTTGCTCGGTGCAACGGGAGCGAACCAATACGCCACTTCAAGCCTTGGTGCTGCTGAATGACCCCGTCTTTGTCGAGGCCGCAAGGAATTTGGCCCAACGTGCGCTGCTGAACAATCTTGAATCCGATGCGGCGCGTTTCCAATGGATTGCCGAACAAGTAATCGCGCGGCCGCTGTTGCAAACCGAATTGG
>JBGTHU010000041.1:0-2883 GCA_041745975.1 Mariniblastus sp. | reverse complement strand
CAACTCTTGAGTTTCATTATTTTCGATTATCATCGCCCATGTCGCCAAAATCGTCATTTAAATTTTCGGCTTCGTCTTGGGCAGCCCGGTCGATGGCGTCTTGTTGAGAGATAGAAACCTTACCTTGGTAACTCAGTATTTCTTCAATGGCGGACAGTTTGCCTCGGAAAAACGGGAACCAGGGGATACGGTATAGCCCCACGACCCGTTTCATGGAAAAAATTTCCTTGTTCATCCGCGTCTTGAGCGTCAAAGAACCGATTCCTGCCATGAACAATTCCAAATAATCGAGTGGTTCGTTTTCCGTTTTTAAACCGATCAATTCAAATCGTTCGCCCTTACCTCCCAAACGATTTAGCGTCAGCCCCGACTCGTCAATCTTGACCACCATGTGTGTGCGGCTGTAAATAAAATTGACGGCAAACATGATGTAAAACACCAAGGCCAAGGCTACAAATCCGCCCGTGTTAGCCGTCGGTTGCAGCCCCTGCAGTTGCTTGCTCATCCAAGCAAAGACACCGATAAAGCCCGAAATTTCCAAGATAATGGGAATTCCCACAAAAGTTCCCATCAAACCAAAGACCAGAAAGAATTTCCCCTTTGGCAGATTAAAACGATAGGCAATGTACCACATGATCATTACGGCCAAACCGATCCAAAACAACAAGTGGGGATCGATCAACGATTTGTGAGTCGACAAGAAATCACTGAGACTGTTTTCCTTGATACCCGGCAGTTCCAGCAATTTTTGGCTGATCTGCTCCGCATCCTCTTTGGGAATCACCCGCTGAATCGGATAAGATAGAATTGCCAACATCGTGAACAGCACTGCCGGATAGATGGCCAAAATACCCGGCATGTGATCATACAGCATGATGGGCTTGGGAGCTTTCGGTTTTTTATTCATTAAATCGCCAGATCAATGGTTAAGGTCAAATCAAATGTATTCAATACGCATTTACAAAGGCGGTAACGCACGTATTAACGGTTACTTTATCTGGAAATTCGCCAATGATGTCAGGTTATTGGTTTTTTCAAAATAAATTCGTAACTGTTCTCGGTTTGATAAATCGAGAAGCGTTTGCCCCGTTTATGCGAATGAAGACGTGCCAATTGGAGTTAACGCCAAAACGGATCTCCAACATTCTAAGCGATAAACCCGATTGATTAAAGTCCGACTTGTCGAAAGCGATTTACACCAGTATTTTAAGCGGGTCCCAGCTCCAATGATGCATTTTTTTTGCCCTGCCGCTAGAATTTTACCTTTACCGTTAATCTCTGGGAATATTCGCTACTTCTCCGCCAGCGATGGTGATCAATGCCGATAATGTTTCGGGTGCCAAGCCGAGCGGAAGGACGTGAACCGAGCTGTCGACAATTGCCACAAAAGTAAGAATTTTTCGACCGTCCACTCGCAGTTTTTCCAGCGGATCATTGTAATCAAGTTCCCAATCTGCCGGCTTGGTCCAAATCTGCGAATGTTCTGGGGCAACCACTGCCAACAGGATCGTGTTGCTGCTGCCATCTTTGATATCACCGAATGTCAATTTTTTTTCTCGATCAGCATCGGACATCGCACCGGGAGCATGCGGAACCAAAAACGCAGTTTTACCCGCTGCATTGACGTCACGATATTCGGGAAATGCGGACGCGTAAACTTCCGGCATCTTATCAATCAGCCTGATGTTATGTTCACTGTCCCAGGGCTCATCAAGATTGAATTGTTCGTACAATTCTTGCTGCTCAATGAAAGGCAATAGATGGACTCGCCAGCTCAAATTGGAGAACTTTTGTTCGCTATCTTGGTAAGGAAATGGAAAACGACGAAAGGTAGCTTCATAATTTAGAAATCCAAGTGCCAATTGCCGCAGTGTATTCATCTCAGTTGCCCTGGCGGCAGCAACCCGGACTTCGGAAATCGCTGATTGCAACATTTCGACTAACTTCATGGTTTCGCTGTGGGAACTGCTAAAACGAATGGATACTCGATTGTCGGCCACCACTGGTTTCAACATTTCGGTAACACTTGTTTCCACTTCAGCGGGAATAAGGTCTTGTTCAGGCAAGAAAGAAAACGCCCAGGGTATTCCGGTAACGGCCGCCCTTTGCAATTCAGCAGCGACTTCTGGACGTTTTGACTGGGCGATGATTTCAAATCCAAGCTCGCTGCCAATCTTCAAAGTCAATCCGGCCCATTCGATTTCATCGGCAACCATTTTTCCGGTAATATTTTCAAACGGAGCGGGGAATTTTGGCATCATGAATCGAGTCACGGCGCGGGAATCCGCATCCCCCACAACTAACAACCCGACACTACCCTGGCCAAGCGCTTGCCAGGCGGCGTCAAGTTGGCGGTTGGCGGTTGCTGGTTCGATTTTAATTTTTTCGAACCAATCCGCTTTGCCACCGGCCAGAATCGAACGGCCATCATCGGTCCAATTTTCGATAAAGGCGGTGTCAATCACGTATTGCAATCCCTGCAACCGTTTCAGAGCAGCAGGTATTTGCCCTGGATTATCCACTGGTATAACCCAATGCGGGCCATGGAGTAGGAAGTCTTCCATGCGAACCAAACCGTAGATGGAGTTCACCGAGGCCGACCGCAATTGTTGCAGCTCCTGTTCAACTTGGGCGGCCCATTCTTGGAATTCAAGGATTTCCGGTTCCTGCAATATCTTCAGTTCGACCAAGGTCGCTACCGCTTGCGACAGCTGCATTTTCGAGATATCCAAATAAAGCACAGCGGCAATGTCATCGGTCAAGTAATTTTTTAATTTTTCAGCATGCGGGTTGGTCTGAGCAGCAATGGTTGCCGCAAAGAAGCAAGCCGTTAATACGAATAGAGTAAAGTGAGATGTTTTCATCATTTTCTTTCTTACTTTT
>JBGTHU010000040.1:0-6069 GCA_041745975.1 Mariniblastus sp. | reverse complement strand
GACATTACGAGTCACAAACTTAAACATCGCCTCCCGTTTTTCTTGAGGGATGCTGGCTGACTGATCCAATAAATAAATTACGGTGACTGCGTTGTCGGAAAACTGGAACTGGGGTTTGGCCAGGGCGCAGACGAGCAATGCAACCAGTACGGACCGAAAAAAAGCGGCCATTAGAAAGCGAGCCCTGCCCAAGCCAGCCAACGAACCACGCCCGACCCACCAAAAGTAGGGAATGATTAATAGCAGCAAAAAATACCAAGGCTGTAGAAACGTAATTTCCATAGCTTGCCAATTTAGCATAAATTCGGTTCCTGTCCAGTTTTTTTAATGCTAGACGCTGGTGTCGCCATTGAGAAGCCCTCCGCGTTATGTTTTGCTATTTCGGGTCAGCAGAGAAATGCCAATTAACACTATAAATGACAAGGGAATTGTGGCCAATCCAGGTTGGCTGAAAGGAGTCCAGGCATCTTCTGCTGGCAAACCGTAAACCTTGGAAAATGTGTCTCCGCTCAATAAAATCCAACCTAGCGAACTTGTCATTCCCACGAACACGCTGGCGATTACGCCCTGTCGTGTCGTGCCTCGCCAAAACAACAGCATCGTCAGTGCGGGTAAATTCGCCGATGCGGCAATACTAAATGCCCACCCCACAAGATAATTTACATTCATTTTTGCAAATAGAATCCCCAGCACCATTGCCAAACATCCAATAAACACCGAGGCAAATTTCGCCAAACGAACCTGTTGATAATCAGTCAACTTGACACCCGCCACACCGGTCACTAAGTCATGAGCGACAGCTCCTGCGGAGGCCAGAATCAATCCACTGACGGTTCCCAAAACCGTCGTGAAGGCAATGGCGGAAATGATCGCGAACAGCCATTCGTTAATACTGCGGGCCAGCAGCGGAGCCGCCATGTTGCTGTCAGTGATATCGAGTGCACCGCTGGTCATCGCGCCCAATCCCATAAACAGGGTTAACACGTAAAATATGCCGATGCTGCCAATACCTACGATGGTGCTTTTCCGAGCCGCAGCAGGATCCTTGACGGTGTAGTACCTGATCAAAATATGGGGCAGCGAAGCCGTGCCGCAAAATAGGGCCAGCATCAGCGAAATAAAATCAACTCGGGCCATCCAGCGATCACCGCGAATGCCGGCAAAGGTTGGCGAACCGCCCGGCTGTAACAATTGACTTCCGGGAGTCGACTGTTGACGGTAGATCGAGGCCGATGTCCCGTCGAGATGTTGGAAATGAATCGCATTCCAACGAATAATTTCACTGTCATTGATCGCTTGTAAAAAGCCGAGTGGACTAAGCGGGCCGGTTCGATGTGATTCATCAGCCAAACGCGAGACATAACCGGCGGGATGCAGTTGCCCACCTTTTGTCATGTCATCGATCGCTCGGCCATTGATCAGCTTATTACCGGCCGGGTCAACCATCACGGTTTGCGTCTCCAACAATATCCAATCGTCATTTTCGGTCGCTGTTAAACTAAACACGACTTGGATTCCCGCTTGATCACGGCAGGGAATCAGTCCCTTGGCACGGTACTGCGACCAGAACTCCGTATCAATTGACCAACCCTCCGGTAAAATGTTGGTTGCATCAGAGACGCTGGAAAGACTCTGGCTCGGAAAAGGCCCCAACTGTTGGAAAATATGGCCATCTTGTCCCCCTTGGCGAGTTTCCAATCCCCGCCAGAGAACCGCAATCGTCAAAATGATACTGAAAAAGACCAACAACGTTCCCTTGATAAACTGCACCCAGGTTGTCGATACCATACCCGCCGTGACCACAATCAGAATCACCACCGTTCCCACAATCACCACTCCGATCCAGTGCGGCAATCCCAACAACGGCTGGATTAAGACCCCTGCCCCCACCATTTGAGGGATCAAATAAAATAAACTGACAGCCAAGGTGCTCAATCCCGCAGCTAACTTGATACCCCGCGAGTTAAAACGGGAGTCGAGGCAATCGGCAAATGTAAATTTTCCAAGCCGTTTGATCGGTTCTGCGATTACGAATAATGCCACAATCCAGCCGGCTAAATAGCCAATCGAGTACAGGAAACCATCATAGCCATAAAATGCAATCATCCCACAGATTCCCAGAAAAGAGGCCGCAGAAAGGTAGTCTCCGGCAAACGCGATGCCATTGACGAACCAGGGGATCTGACCGTGGGCCGCAAAATAGCCTTGAGATGTCGAAGCCTTGCGGCCCAAAAAAAAGCTCAACCCCAATGTCACACCAACCACCAGCAAAAATACCGAAGTGGCCAGCCAAGAAAATTCATGCGTCATCGCCGTGCCTCGATTGAACCACCACCGATTTCTCCATCAGAACCATCGGCGAGTCGGCCCTTGGTCGAATCGTCAGGTGTACCGGTCGAACAAAGCCAACCATAAAGCATCGCCATCAGAAAAGCCAAGCCAATCAAACCCAACCCATACACGATCGCCAAATTGAGGCCGGGCATGACGGACCAATCCATGGTCGAGGGAAAGAATGCATTCAGCATCACAAACACGGAATAGACCGTGGCATAGACCGCAAAAAAAATGAGCCCCATTCGCGCATTTCGATTCACTCGGAATTTTCTCCTAATCTTAAATTTAATGTTTTCAAAACATGAACCTTGATTATGATATCTGAAACTTGGTCATTTAGAAACGAAGAAGCCGAAAATAAATCCAATAAGTTTCAAAGCAAGCCGAATCACATCGATACCGAAATGAATGTGAAACCGCTCGGCAATTTTCCCAAGATTTTCCAATACCATTTTAATTATCTCCCATCACTCAATTGCACTCTGAAAATCAATGATGAAAAATTCACGACAAATAGAATATGTGACTTTAATGACGCTCGCCAGCACTATGTTGTTTTTGGTAGGTTGTTCGGTTGGAATCCAAGGATCTGGTGTCGGTAAAACTGAGTCGAGAAATGTAGATGAGTTTCAATCGATTGCACACGATTCGGTTGGAAAAATTTCAGTCACGGTGGGGCCACCCCAAAATATCAGTATCACGTTTGATGACAATCTGATTGATCTGGTTGAAACTCAGGTTGTCGATGGCGAATTGCGAATTTTCACCAAATCGAGCTTCAACTCACAGATCGGACTAAAAGTGGAAATCAGCCTACCGACACTGAAATCCTGTAAGTTATCAGGTGTGGGATCGATGGACATTGCCGGTTTAGCAGCCGAAAATTTTAAGGCCAGCATATCTGGAGTTGGTGCCATTACCGCTGCGGGTACCGCGAAAAATTTAGATTTGAAATTGTCAGGTGTTGGCAATGCCAAGATGGAGGAATTGCTGGCCGAATCGGTTACCGTGACCGTTTCGGGTGTAGGGAATGCAACAGTTTATGCCTCCGATTCGATCGATGCCAAGACGTCCGGGGTTGGAGGCGTGACAGTTTTTGGCAACCCGACAAACAGGCAGACAAAATCAACCGGCATCGGAAAAATCAAAGACTCGGACAGAGGATCGGATTAATCCAGTTTCCCCGGATGCTTAAACAAAATTTTATTTGTCCTTTGTGTCGCAGTTCCGCGGTTTTTTTCTGTAGGGCGACGCAAAACCTGATTCGGAGCTACTATCGGTGTGAGGTCTGTCGTTTAGTGTTTCTTGATCGAGCTTGCTTGCCAACGCCATCGGAAGAAAAAAAGAACTACGACTTACATCAAAACTCGTCCAGCGATCCACGGTATCGAAGATTTTTGAATCGAATTTATCAGCCAATGCAACAACGCATCGAACCCGGGAGCTACGGTCTTGATTTTGGTTCGGGGCCGGGACCAACACTTTCCGCCATGTTCGAAGAATCAGGACATCGGATGGAAATCTATGATCCTTTCTTTGCGCCCCATTTGGAAAGACTGAATCAGCAATATGACTTTATCACCACCAGCGAAACGGTGGAACATTTACACCATCCGGAACGAGACTTGAATCGGATTTGGTCAATCCTCAAACCGGGCGGTTGGTTGGGTATTATGACCAAACGATTCGACGATTATCAATCGGGCGATTGCCAATCGGGCGATTATCAATCGGGCGATTATCAATCGGACGATTACCAATCGGGGGTGGAGACTTTCACTCAATGGCATTACATCCAATGTCCGACACATGTCATTTTTTTTTCATTGGCGACATTTCATTGGTTGAGCCAATACTGGGGGGCTTCCGAGGTGTTCGTTGCGGGGGACGACGTGGTTTTATTGAAAAAATCTGCCGAGTGAAATTCAATTTGATTTCATGGAGTCGTTAAGGTTGAATTGTCGGGAAAAAGCCTTCCTCATGGGGACTCTTCTTCGATTGACTTCCGTTTGGTTAATTCCACCGAGTTGCCAGCTTGATTGTAATCGGCTCGATCCATAAAACTCTGGATTAGTTTGACTCCCCGACCTGAAGTGTTGTCTAAGTTTTCGTCGAGCGTTGGGTCGGGAACATCGGATAGATCAAAACCTTTTCCTTGATCCGTGATGCGGGCAAAAAATTGATCGGTGAAAACTTTAATTTCAACTTCGACTGTTTTTTCTTGGTGACAGCAGTTTCCATGTCGAATGGCGTTGATGATGGCTTCTTCCATTGCCATATGAATGCCAAAAATATCTTTTTCTATCCAAACGAGTTCTTGCAATTTTTCTAACAGTTGGCCGATGACCGCGGCGGCATTGTCTGGATGACTGCCGATTCTACGAATTTCATGCCACAACAGGTCATCAGTACCTGCCTGAGATGATGAGTTATCGCAGCCTGATGGCTTGTTTTTTTCGACGTGGGACATTACTGACCTAATCTAAAATGTCAAATATTGTATCCAGCTTGGCTAAATTAAACAAATCTCGTACTTCAGGTTGTAGGTTCCGAAGAGCCAACTTGGTTCCACGCGACTTCATTCGCTTATCCAGCACAATCAGTTTACTGATAGCGGCACTGGAAATGAATTTTACGTTATCAAAGTCAATCGTCATTGACTCATCTTGAGATTCTGCCAAATGATTGAGTTCTTTACCCAATTTCTCGATGCGAGCGGGATCCATCACCCGTTTGTCCTTAAATTTGACGATGGCTCCGGAGTCGTGTTGAGCGAGTTCGATACAATCAAATGGTTCCATTTTTTCCTGCAGTTCTCAAAGTTTTTTAAATGATAATTTCCGGAGCAAGCATTATTAGAGCCATTACTAGAAAAATGTCAATTTGAGGCTGTTCGAGCCAAATCATTCTGGATCGTTAGCTTGCCTCAAAAAATCATTTCAGGACGTCATGTTAATTTTTCAGAATTGATCAGGCGGTATCGGATGGCGAAGAAAAACCGAATTTTTCAGGTTTCTCGAATAGGCAAAGTGAACCAGGCAGTCAAAAAAAAATAAAAAATGGGGGATGGGATGTCGATGAGGAAAGACGTAGGATGGTCTGTAATTGTCTCATGGAGGGGCACATCGTAAACCTTCATTGGAGACTTGGTTATGTCAATCGAGAGTTTAAATTTACTTGTTGTCGCCGCTTTTGCCACGGTTTGGTTGGTTGTCGCGCAATTTTCGTTTGTAAAAACGTGATTCAGATATTCGAACGAATCTGGCAGCATGAATGGCCAGCGGTCTGGTAAGACGCAAAAATTCGTGACTTAGATTTTATTGGAAAACAAAACATTTTGGGGGCTGCGAGCATTCGTAGCCCTTTCTTTTTGGGGTAACACTTCAACGGCATGAAATCGGGGTACGTGCTTTCGGCGACTTGGATGACGTTTGACGAGTCGAGCCAGCGGCAAATTCGTAGCCCTCAGCCAATCTAATAGCGCTGCCGAAGCAACACACTTCATAAAGAGTGGTTGCCGGCCACGACCAATAAATCGATCAGATATTGACGAGCGGCATCGGATCGAATTGATGATGCCACTGTCAAATTGGGACGGACTTCGGTTCGTTCACGACGGTCGACGACTAACATACCGCGGGTTAATTCACCTGCAATTTCTACATCGCAAGCCAGTACTTCGGTCTCGAATAGTTGTGGTTCCAGCAGTGCTAAGGTACCAATCGCATCATT
>JBGTHU010000039.1:0-2835 GCA_041745975.1 Mariniblastus sp. | reverse complement strand
GTTTTCGGTCCAATCGACGGAGCCGCTTCGATGTGATCTTGCAAGTCGAGGTAGAATCGCAGACGATCACCGGAGGTCGTCGCAGCGGCTGCCGTTTCAGACCGATGACCGTTGCGATCGCGGACTTGATGTCGATCCCGCGGTTCGTTTTGTGAATGAGAAGCCGCCGGCGATAGCGAGACATCTGAGCGATTGTTAGATCGCGGATCACGTCGAGATTCCGGTCGCGAATCAGCGCCAGGTTGAGGAGACGCCATTCGAGGTTGGCGCGCGACCGATGGGTCATCGAATGGGGAGCGCGAGGGTCGGTTCTGCCGTTGGTCGCGCGCGTTGGCACCCTGTTGCAAATCGCGATTGTGGCGATCGCGGTCACGGTCGCGATCAAGGGTAAGGTCGGCACGACGGTTTGAGTGAGAGACTCTTGCGGGAGTATCACGGGGAATCGCTCGAGTGAACCGATTGCGTCGGTCGTCAACGATTCGGCGGACGTAACCGCTACATCCTGATTGCCAACGAGAACGCGTTTCAGAAATCGCTCGCTGCCAATGTCGAATACGATTTTGGGAGAGCTGGTAGCTGGTTCCGCCATATCGGTTGCCTTCGCGGGTGGCTAAATAACGCTCGATCCGTTCCAGTAATCGATCGGCTTGGGAGGTTGCAATCTGGTCGGGCTCCAGGATACCGCAAGCGACCAACAATCGAGCATCGGTCAGTGACAGGCCGGGTACGGTGGACAATAGCCAGAGTGTCGATTGCCAATTGGTAATTTGTTCGCGGGAAATATGATGATTTCGTAGAGGTTCGACGACTAAGTCGTATTCCAATGTTAACAAATCGACCACGGTTTCGATTTGCAGTTCGTTCAACGCGCGTAACTGATTGATATTTAATAGCTGAATGCTTTCGAGGAGTGTTTCATCCTGCACTGACGGAGCTAAGTTGATCCGGTCACCGATTTTTTCAAGGGCGACGGTTTCGGCAGTCGAGGCAGCCGGAGATCCGCTGTGGATACGAACGGGCTGCAGCGTTTCGCCTGGATGGTGATAGTAATCTTCTTCGGTGAATGATTGCAAGTCCGGTTGCGAATTGAGGTGCACATTGAGCTGCGAATTGCCGGGATGAGTGTACTTGCTGAAGGGATAGACTGATTCCCGCGATCGGGTTGAGTGAGAGTGCGATTCTTGTGCCGACGAAATCGGAAACGCAACCGGTTCATTCCAGGGTTGAAAGTCTGATGCGTGCTGGATAAGTACCTGACTGTCGTCCGATTTACGATTTGCTGCTCGCACCGGAGGAGTGATCACGATTTCAGAATTGAACTCTCGCTCGATCGGAAACGTTGGTTGGGGCATGGTCACCGGTCCGGAGAGTTCAAAAACAGGGGCATCGGTAAAACGGTCGGCCAAATATTGATGATTGGTCAGCAAAATCAGTTGGTGCCCAGATTGTTGGATTCGTTTCAACAGGTTGACAAACTGATCGGCTTGTTGCCGCGGCACGTTGACAAACGCGTCATCAATCACGATTGGGAGTGACCGTCGCGGATCACGAATTGATTCTCGGACGGCGACTGCCAAAGCCAGGTAAACCGCATCTTGAGCCATTGCGGTCAATTGCCCGATCGGATGAACCGTTCCATCGGATGATTGGATTTCGAAACCGACTCCTCTTTTTGCTTCCTCCAACCAGACCTGGTTGATGTTGAGTTCCGGTACCGCGGAAAGGATTTCACTGGCTTGCGTCAAAATCGCGTTGGGGGCCGGTTTCGACAAAGGTGACAATTCCGACAATTGGTTCATCAAACGAGACAACTCCATTTGAGTAGATTCCATTTCCCGATCGATGGATTGAAGCTTCTCCAGCAAATCAGCATCCCGATTGACCGACCAACTTTGTCGCTCCAGCTCTAAGGTTGCCAGCTGCGATTTAAGGCCATCAGATTGACGTTGGAAGTCCGAGATGCGACGCTGCAATTCGTTTTTTTCCGTTTCCAAGGTCGCCATGCGTTGGTGGAAGGGATCTAAGTTGACTTCCGCTTCGACGACAGGGGCAGTCACTGGCCAGGGGCCAACCTGCTTCAATCGGGCTTGCCAAAATCCATGCTCTCTGGCGAATTGGACGAAGTCGGATCGAGCGTTCAGGATGGCCTGGGCACCGTTAGCGTCCGTTTGACGAATTTCGGTCAACAAGCTGTTGCGAAATTCAATCAACGTGTTCAAGTGTTCTGCAACTTGATCGAATAAGTGTCGCAAATGTTTTAATTCGGATGCGGCTGCCCGATGTCGAATTTGTGTAAATTGTTGGTTCAATTCTTCTCCCAAGTCATAGAGACCATCGCGCATGGAACTGCAAAGCTGTTTGATGCTGCGGACGGCTTGAGTGGGGTCGGTATGATTGGCTGGATTGGATTCCCACTGCTTGGCTTGGTGATCTGTTTGATTCACATGATTTTCCAAATCCAGTAAAATAAGACGTACTTGATAGTAGGGATGCTGATGGTCATCGACCGTCATTTGGTTCCAGTTGTCCATTTCCGTTTTCAATTTGATGCGACGTTGTTGCACCATTTCCTGTACGGCCTTCCATCGCCGAATTTGCTCATCCAGCTCATCCAATCGGGCGTAAAGTTGAGAAAAATACTCCTTGGATAAAGAAGAATGGAGATTGGAAGCGGGGACTTTTCGTTGTGATAGTTGGACAATTTGTTGACTCAGTTCAAACATTTCGCGAGTCACTTGATCGAGTCGACTGTCCAAGGTCACGCCAAAGCTGTACGAGCCCAGCCGCGATTTGACGGACTCGATTTCCGCATCGATTTGTACCAGTTTCTGTTGC
>JBGTHU010000038.1:0-6415 GCA_041745975.1 Mariniblastus sp. | reverse complement strand
TTAGTTTAACCCATCGTTCAAATTTTCCAACGCGGCGAGTCAAACATTTTCAGCTTTAGCGAATATAGGGAGCAATTATGCGGATTAAATCGAGTAAAGATGAATTGATCTCAAGCTTTGCTAACAATCAATGTAACACGTGAGAAGACAGGTATTGCTGAATTGGAGCGGAACGGCGCGAGCCGTCCGGTACGACGAAACTAACCGCTCGCTCCCATACCGGAGGGCTCGCGCCCTACCGCAAATATTCGTTGGCATCCAACTCAGAATTTGTCGCCGGTTCCCTGGGTCAAAGCCATAAACGCTGATTCGAGATTCACCTCTTCTTCACGGAACAATATCAATTTCAATCCGTTTTGGATCAGCAACGCTGGAAGATCGGAATAATCGGTCACCTCTTTTTTCAATGTCACCGATAGATGACCGTCGCCGAAGCTGACTGAATCGACCGAGGGGTGTTCGGCCAACAATTGCTCCGCTCGCTGCGATTCGGCCTGCACCGCGATGTGTAGAATCGTTTGATCACGGACTCGTCGGATCACTTCCCCCACATCGGCTGAAATATCCATCACGCCTCGGTCGATAATTCCGATCTTGTTACAGACATCAGCCAACTCCGGCAAGATATGGCTGGAGACAATAATCGTTTTTCCCATCTGCCCCAATTTTCGGAGCAAGTTTCGCATCTCAACCCGAGCACGCGGATCGAGACCGCTGAGCGGTTCATCCAACAACAGTACCTGCGGATCATGCAGCAGCACCCTGGCCAAGCCCAAGCGTTGAGTTTGTCCACGAGAGAGCGTATTGGCAAAAGCGTTTCGCTTGAAGTCCAAGTCAACGATTTCCAGCATCTCATTACATTTTTTGCGTCGCGCCGCCCCTTTGATTCGATAGGCAGCTGCAAAAAACTCCAGGTACTCGATGACTTTCATGTCATCATAGACACCAAAAAAGTCTGGCATGTATCCAACCAATCGCCGAATCTCACGCGGCTGATTATAAATCGAATGCCCACAAACGTATGCCTCACCCCAACTCGGTTCAGACAGCGTGGCGATAATCCGCATCGTAGTCGTCTTACCAGCACCGTTGGGCCCGATAAAGCCGAATAAGTCACCCTGTTCGAGCTCCAAGTTGATACCTTTGATGGCAAAAAAATCGCCATACTTCTTCGTCAGGTTTTCAGTCTTGATCAACGGTTTCTCTCCACAATGGCGACAGGTAAAACAACACGAACAATGGTAACACTCTGGTCAACTTCAATTTCAGTCGCCCCCTCGTCAATTAGCAATTTCGTCGCTGGTCGATCGACTTCCGCTACCAAGATGGCTCGCCCTAGATCCAGCTGACGGCTGGAATCGGTAAAATCCTGATAGGCGTGGGACAAACCAGAGGTATACTGGCTTCCCCCCACGATAGTGTGGAACATCATGACATCGGCGATCCGAGGGATTCGATTCTCGGTTTCACTCCAGGCTGAAATCTGGAAACGGGTAGTATCCTCCACTCCCACCGCTCGGGAACGCGTCAAAAAACTGGCAACGGTGCGCTCACGCATTTCGGACTCAATCGAAATCGTCTCCCCCGCTTGGAAATCATCATCCAGAATGTAGACGTAGCCTTCAAAAAACAGGCGGACTTTTTTAAGCGGAAAATCGAAAGGGTTGGAAACTGTTCCTTCCAGTCGAGCGGCACGGCTGCGCAAACGTAAATTGCTACGAAAATTCTGCGAGAAGGTACCGGTGTAGTTGGCAAACAGGCTCTTCGTTGAAGAGACCGACATCGGCAGCCCACTTAATTTACTACGATAGTGATGAGCGGAGGAGCCCGGTTCGTTTCTTTGATGACGGTAAGCGATCTGACTGATCCCCGCCAAAGTTTGACTTCTCATGCCCCCATACCCAGTGCCCGGCAAACCCTGCCAGCCCAGCAAATCGGATGCAATCGGCAACCCTAAAGAATTTTCCGTCGCCAGACAAACGTTCCACTCCCCCGAATTGGGACTGTAAAGATTTCCCCAATAATTGCCGCGAACTAAACCAATTTCCGGATCGATATCGACAATCTCCAAACAGTTTAACTGAACTTGATTGGGGCGACTGCGCTGAGCAATCAAAATCGCCAAACCGCAAAATAATAATGTAATCAAAGGAAATGTGATCCAAGTCAGCTCCATTTTGCCCGTCAAACGGCTCAAGAAAAAATAATCTCCTGGGCCAACGCACAAGATATACAGCGCAATCAAAATCGCAATGGAAGTAAATGATAAAAACTGAACGTTCTGAAACCGATCAAGTGCCACTCGCAATTGCCCGCTCAAATCTTCGTATCCTGGATGAGAAACCGTGTTGCTGCGGGCTTGGGCTCGTTGGCTCTGAGCCGCCTCTTGAATCGGCAAGTGATTCTGCAAGCGAAAAACAAAATTCTTCATCCCGGGCCAACCCGCCAAGCTCGCATGATTCCAATCAAAAGCGACCAAGACGATCTCGCCCATCCCACTCCCTCGACGAATCACCAGTGGTAGACCATCTTGTTCGACGATCACGCGTCCCGCTGCCGCCGAACGCAAATCAGCCACCGGTAATTCGGCTTCCGATTCCTTGACGCCAGCGTACGCGGCCAACCGCTCAATTGTCTTCAGTCGACCGCTGGCAATTTCTGAAATTCCCACCAAGTCCACTAATGGGGCCAAATTGGGCGCGTCCTGAAGTTGATCCGCCAACTCGGGCGAGATAGACAGGATCAACTGCCCGCCCTGTTGCACCCAAAGATTCAAGGCATGCCATTGCGAGGCGGACATCTCAGCCAAACCGGCAACACGGGTCGGGTTCAGAAACACGGTCTTGACCCCATCCCAGTAAAACCACTCAGCCGGAAATTTTGCGGCAAGGTCTTCGATATGAACCGAAACTCCTGTCAACTCCTCGCGCTGGCCGATACTAGTTTCTTGCAGATTCCTAAACACGGTTTTGTCAGCATCGGCAACCAAAACGAACGGGCGTGTGGCGGGAAAGATTGACAATTGTTTAAGACTTTCCCGTCGATCATCGACTACCGCGCCACTGGCGTCAAACAACTGCAATGCATACTCACCGTTATCTCGCCCTAAACGAAAGTATCCCTGATAATGATTTTTTCCATCACGAACAGCCGTTGATACTAAACTCCCTTGATAGACAATCGGCACTCCATCACCGTCGGGCACCGTGATTTCGAATCGTTCCAGCGTTATCTTTTGGTCAACGGAAACCGTCAATGGCTGCCAACGCCCTAAACGAACTTGGTTCTCAATTCCCAAAACGACCACAGCGGAGGGATTTACACTGGCATCCACCGATCGATCCACCTTGCCGGTGGAATCCGTTGGGGAATCTGTTGGGGAATCTGTTGGGGAGGTTGCGATTGCCAACAACGATGCTGAACAAGTAATCGAGGCATTGGTCCCCCCACTCACCCACAACATGGCTAGGGCAATTATTAACCGGCCCATGTTTATACCTAAAATTGAAATGTCAGAGATTGGGTTTTGTTTTATTGCGAGGACGTTAAGGCCCGCCAAATTCAATCTATCGGTAGCCCTTTTGCCGAAATCATCATCCGGTAAAATCGAGCCAGAATGCAAGTTGATTGGATCGGTATCAGCCATTAAAAATTCACTTTAACCAATCGGGATACTGGCCGACTTGCGGCAACACAATCTGCTGAGCCGTATCGATGCCGCTGAACTGAGTTACTTTTTCCAAAGCCACATCATCGGCAGGCGAGTCGATATTCAGCACGCCAATCGCAGTCCCCCCCACCTCACCGCGAGCGACGGCCATTTGACCGATGTTGATTTGACTTTCGGCCAGCACCTGTCCGACGTAACCGATCACACCGGGAGCATCGGTATGGGTAAAAATCAGCATATTGCCATCCATATAGGCATCGGTAGGATGCTCGTTCAGTCGCACTAGGCGGGGCATATTTTTACCAAACAGCGTTCCCGCTGCTTCGCAAGAACTTCCCTCTCCGCTGACTTTGACGCTGACTAAATTACTGAACGTGCCCTGCTCGCGATGACTGCGGTGAGCCATTTGAATTCCGCGTTCCCGGCAGAGAACTTCCGCGTTTACAAAATTCGCTCCTTCGATTTTGTCCCCGATGAGACCGGCACAAAGCGCCGAAACCATGATCCGAGTATCTTTGGTAGATAAATCGCCTCGCACTTCCAATTCACATGAATCGATTGCGCCCCCATGCCACTGACTGGTCAAGACCCCCAATCGGTAAGCGATATCCAGATAGCCTCGCATTTGCTCCAGCGTCCGCGGATCGAGAGAAACGGCATTGACTGCCGAGCGGATCTCGCCGTTTTGCAAATAGTTAACCAGCAATTCTACCGCTTCGACGGCCACCTCAACTTGAGCCTCTTCGGTACTGGCCCCCAAGTGGGGAGTGCACAGCGTACCGGGCATTTGAAACAGGGGACTGTCCGTGCAGGGCTCTTGAGAATAGACGTCCAACGCCACGCCGCCCAAATTGCCCGACCGCAACCCCTCGACCAATGCCGCCTCGTCATAGATGCCACCGCGAGCACAGTTAATCAGCCGCACGCCTTTTTTCATTTTTTCAATCTCGGCGGCTCCGATCAAGCCCCTGGTTTCGGGAGTCAAGGGTGTATGAACGGTCAGGTAGTCAACTTCCGGCAGCATATCAACCACATGATCGACTTTTCTGATATTCAGCTCACTGGCTCGATCGATGGACAGAAAAGGATCAAACCCGACGACTTTCATTCCAAACGCCTGGGCTCGGCGAGTGACCTCGATGCCGATACGGCCCAAGCCGACGACACCCAATGTTTTGCCGGACAGCTGTGATCCCTGAAAACTCTTGCGATCCCACTTTCCCTGCTGGAGGCTTAAGTGGGCCGGGGCCAAATGTCGCGACAACCCCAGCATCAACGCCATCGTTAATTCGGCGGTGCTGACGGTGTTCCCATCGGGAGTGTTCATCACAATGATGCCCTGCCGAGTCGCAGCGACTTTGTCGATATTGTCCGTACCTACTCCGGCTCGCACAATCGCCTTCAGCCGCCGATTCCCCTCCAGTGCCTCTGCGGTGATCTTAACACCACTGCGACAGACTGCCCCGTCGAACTGGCTCAACACCTCTCGCAACGTTTCCCCCTTCAATCCGGTGTGGATTTCATACTCAATGCCTGCGGCTTCCAACAAGCCAATGCCTCGTTCGGCTATGTCATCTAAGACGACAATTCGCGTCTGAGAGGACACGAGGGAGGAAGGTTCGACGGTTGCGGTTGACATATCCATGACTCCTTATGTTACGTAAATAGAAATAAAGCAGTTCGCCCCAACTATCCGTTTTGTTGGGCAAAATTCTGCATGAAATCGGCCAATGCATTGACACCGGCGACTGGCATCGCATTGTAGATTGACGCTCGAATTCCGCCGACGCTACGGTGACCCTTCAAAGTTGTCAAGCCAATCGATTTGGCCTCGGTTAAGAATTTAGCATCCAACTCCTCGGACGGCGTCTTAAACACGACATTCATCGTCGAACGGCAACGAGGTTCAGCGTGCCCGGTGTAAAAACCGCTGCTGCTATCGATGACTTGATATAAATGGCCCGACTTCTGCTGATTGACCTGTGCAATTCCAGCCAATCCTCCCATTTCTTCTTGTAGCCACTTGCAAACCAGTCCCGTCACATAAATCGCAAAAGTGGGGGGCGTATTGTACCGTGAGCCGTTCTCGGCATGCAGTGCGTAATTTAAATAACTGGGCAACCGATCGCTACTGGATCGTTCCAACAACTCTTTTCGCATGATTAATAAAGTCACCCCAGCAATCCCCAGATTTTTCTGAGCACAAGCATAAATCAAGCCATAATCTTCTATCTTTAACGGGCTGCAAAAAATATCCGATGAATGATCGACAACAAGAGGAACTCCATCGGTTTCCGGCAACTGGGGGAATTGAACACCCTGAATCGTTTCGTTGTAAGTCAAATGAACGTAGGCTGAATTGGAGTTCAAGGTCAGTTCTCCATCTTCAGGCGTTCGCCTGTATTGTTCCGCTTTGGCGTCAAAGGCCACATTCAGTTCGCCATAATACTTGACTTCGGCCGCACTCTTCTTTCCCCAAGACCCGGTGATGATATAGTCCGCCGTTTGGTCGCGGCCGGTAATCAAGTTGGCAGGGATCATCGCGTTCTGCAGGGCCGCGCCTCCTTGAAGGTAAAGTATCTCATAAGATTCAGGGATACCCGCCAGTTCCCGCAAACGCCGATTGGTGTCATCGAGAATCGCATCAAACTCTTTTGCTCGATGGCTGATCTCTAAAACACTGCTGCCGACGCCGGGCAACGAAATCATTTCCGCTTGAATTCGTTCCAATACAGGCAAGGGAAG
>JBGTHU010000037.1:0-1874 GCA_041745975.1 Mariniblastus sp. | reverse complement strand
ATGGAATTCCCAATAGAAGGTGGGGTTTTTATTAGGCCTTGTCACCGACGAGAACGGAGTATGCGCCAACCTGGTACCCTTTCTTTGCCGCTCACCTTTTTATCGGCAATTTTCCAGTCCGATTGAACGTTTCGTTTCCACCTTAGCCTCCTTTTTAACACGTTCTAAGAGTTAACCCACTGATGACCAAGAAAAAATCAAAAGTGCCTGGCAGTGGTTCAGCGAATGCGGATCAGAAACATTCGGCTCGCAGTAGAGGCCCATCATCGCCCCTGCCCGTTAACAACCCAGAGAAAAATGGCGATAAAATGGGCGGCGAAATTGAGTCAACGGTAACCACGCCACCGGTGAAGTTCGCGCTGGCCGCGCTGTTGCTGGCTGTGTTTCTCTGGGCTTACTGGCCTACGATCATCCAGCTCGTTTCGCATTGGCAACGAATCCCCGATTACTCCCATGGGTTTTTGGTAGTTCCAATTGCGTTAGTTTTTTTGGCAATGCGCTGGGATCAAAAGCCATCGATCGATCGAAGTTCTCTGCTACTGGGCATACTGTTTCTGGTTTTCGCTGGGGCAATGCGCGTTGCCGCCGCCAGGTACTATCTGGAGCCATTGGATGGATGGTCGATTCCGGTTTGGGTAGCAGGTTGCGTGGCATTGCTATGGGGGCGCAGCACATTGTGGTGGGCGCTGCCGGCGATTCTGTTTTTAGTGTTCATGGTGCCGTTGCCCTATACCGTCGAACGCCTGATGGCGGATCCTCTGCAAATGATCTCAACCAAAATCAGCACGGCGACTCTGCAAATCCTTTTGTTTCCGGCGATTGCCGAGGGCAACACGATTCTGTTGGGGGACGAAACTTTGGAAGTTGCCCGGGCTTGCTCCGGGTTGCGAATTTTCATGGCAATTGCCGCGATGGCTTTTGCCTTTGTCGTGTTATTTCCACGACCGTGGGGAACCAAAATCATGTTGGTGATCGCGATCTTGCCGATCGCTTTGCTGGCGAATTCGACAAGAATCGTGGTAACCGGAATTTTGTTTCAGTACGGCCGAAGTGAAACCGCGCGACAACTTACCCATGACATGGCTGGCTGGTTCATGATTCCTTTGGCCTTGTGCTTGTTTGGGTTGACTTTGTTTTATTTGGATCGATTATTCTTTGAGAGACAAACAGCAGACACCGCCAGTCTGGTAAAGTATCAAATTTCGGGAAACTAAGCGAATATTTATGAATCCTTCAACATCTAAAAAATTATCGCCAGCGATTTCCTCAGCTTCCCCATCGTCGCAGCGCCAATTGACTTTGGCCCTGACGGCCTTCCGGCAGCACGGCCCGCTGGTCATCGTTTCCGGTCTAATTTTAGTTGCCGTTGCGGTGACCATCGTGATGATGACCTTCAAGCCTAAATACGAAGCCAGGGCGTTTTTGCACGTCATTCAAAATCCGGATTATTTTCAGATCATCCCCGAACGCAATCAAGTTAAGACCGACGCCATAAGTGAATTGGCTCCCATCTTAAGTGAGTTCGTCTTGCGCAGTGTCCTGGTTGACGAAAACGTACAACGCCAACCCTCCTTCGCCAGTGGCACCATGACAACCAAGGATCTCCGCAAGATGTTGCGTTATCAGTCAGCTGGCGGACAAGAACATTATGAAATGGTCGCGACCAGTCCCTATCCTGGTGAAGCCGTTGCGGTTGTTTCGAAAACGACTGATGTCTTCCTGGATTTCTTCCGTGAATATCGAAATTCGCGGTTGCTGGAACTCAGCGAAAGCCTGTCGCAAGAGATCAAAGCCAAAAGCCAACAGATAGACGAAATCAATCGTGAACTTGGCGACATGGTACGCGACATGCAAGGCTCAACGCAATCTTCGTC
>JBGTHU010000036.1:0-3165 GCA_041745975.1 Mariniblastus sp. | reverse complement strand
GTGATTCACGATGATTGCCCCCAAGGTTGGCAAACGGGTGATCGAATTGTGATTTTGTTGCATGGATTTTGCGGTAACCACCGCTCCCCGTATGTCGTCCGATTGGCCAACAAGTTAAACCATAACAAGATTCGCTCGATTCGCATCGATTTTCGTGGTTTTGGACTGAGTACCTATGTCTCTCGATCGCACCTTTATGCGGGGTGCAGCCACGATGTGGCCGACGTGGTCAGTGACGTTCATGAACTGCATCCCAGTTCCAATATTAGCTTAGTAGGGTTTTCAATTGGCGGGAATATTCTGTTAAAATTATTGGGGGAGTGGGGGGACGACTATCCCCAGTTCATCGAATCCGCCGTTGCCGTTTCACCACCGATCGACCTGGTTTATGCTTCTTGGAATATTCGCAATCGAGGTAACCAAATTTATGAAGCCTATTTTGTAAAACAGTTGCGCGAATCGATGACTGTGCGGCGACGTTGCGTTCCCAATTTGCTGGATACCGGAATCAATCCACTCCCGCGGCGATTGCAACATTGGGATGAGCAATTGACTGCCCCCATTTGGGGTTTTCGCAGTGCCCAGGATTATTACCAGCAATGCAGTGCCGGGCCGTTGCTGAGAAATGTCCGAGTACCCACAAAAATACTTTGGTCCGAAGATGACCCGATGGTTCCATTTGATTCGATCGAGCGATTCACTGTTTCCAACCAGATCGAATTAATGGAGACGAAACGAGGTGGACATTTGGGTTTCTTGAATCAACGCAAAACGGCTGATCCCGATCGCTACTGGATGGATTGGCGAATCTTGGAGTGGATTCTGGAACATGATCGGGCTGGGGAGAACTCTACCCCGTCGGACGAGCCACCATCTCAGCCAATCTTTCCCGACTCCCATCCCAACTTTGTGGCAATCGGCTGAACGAACGCCGCCCTTGGTGCAACTGACGTCGGCAATAGATTGGAATCGTACTGAAGGCTTGGAGCACTCTGAATCGATTCATGAAGGACGTGGAAGACCAGCTTCAGTTTGACCTGCAACCTGTATACTGGTATCCTTAAAGATAGCCTGCTCTAACTCAGACGCGTTCATTCACTTTAATTTTTTAGCTGCCGATCGACTAAACTGCGAGTAATGATTGGCAAGAACTCGGTTTCACTCCCCTTACACAGGAACTTTACAATGAAACGCTTTGCTTCCTCAATTTCAGTTTTCGTTTTATTCGCTCTGCTTATTTGCACTGCAGCTTTCTGGGGAGCACTTCCCAATGCAGGCCAGTCCGCCTCTGCCAGCCAGCAACCGTTGCAGCAGTTGCCGGCTCAACAAACTCAGCGACGAACAAATTGGGAATATGCTCGCCTGTTGGTGAGCGACGGCAACGCTGCTTGGCATGCTGGAGAAGTTGGTCAGATCATTGACATTGTTCCTTTGGAGATTTTGTACCAGCGACTGGGGGGGAATCGGCCCGCCAATTTGACCAATCTTTTGAACGTGATCGGTCGGGATGGATGGGAGTTGGTCGCCACCGACGAATCGGTTTGGACATTCAAACGTCCCACTCGTTGATCTTTTGGATTCTTGATCGTACGTTTTTGTTTTCGAAAGTTTGATAACTTTACTTTTAAATGATAGACATAATTGCTGAACTCAAATGGCGTGGTTTGATCCACCAAACCACTGCCGATGAGTTTCTACCGGGATGGTTGCAAGCGGCCAGCCGTACGGTTTACGCTGGGTTCGATCCGACTGCCGACAGTTTGCATGTGGGCTCGTTGCTGCCCCTGATGATGCTGCGACGGTTTCAAAAAGCGGGTCATCGGCCGATCGCTATCATGGGCGGAGCAACCGGTATGATCGGTGATCCCAGCGGAAAGAGCGATGAACGGAACCTGTTGACCAATCAGCAATTGCAACAAAATCTATCCGGGATCGAGCAGCAATTGCGATTGTTGCTCGATTTTGAGGCAGGATCGCAATCCGCTTTGGTGGTCAACAACAATGACTGGATCAGCCGATTTAGCTTTACCGATTTCTTGCGGGATGTGGGTAAAAATTTCCCGGTCAATGTGATGTTGGCCAAGGATTCCGTCAAGTCGCGTCTGAATAGCGATACTGGGATCAGCTACACTGAGTTCAGCTATATGTTGCTGCAGGCCTATGATTTTGTACACCTCAATCGCGAATATGGTTGTGAATTGCAAATCGGTGGCAGCGACCAATGGGGCAACGTCACGGCGGGAATTGATTTGGGGCGGCGCATGCTGGGCGTGTCGCTGTATGGGGTGACTTGTCCGCTGTTGACCAAAGCCGACGGATCGAAGATGGGAAAGACGGAATCGGGTGCGATTTGGCTTTCACCACAACGCACCAGTCCCTACGCTTTTTATCAATACTGGTTTAATACGGATGACGCCGATGTCAGCAAATGCCTGAGGTTCTTGACCGAGCTTGCTGAAGACGAAATTCTGCAACTTGACAACCTTCGTCAAGAAAACCCGGCCAAACGGGAAAGTCAGATGCGGTTGGCGGAAGAGCTGACCCGATTGATTCATGGTGAATCGGGATTGCAAAAAGCAGAACTGGCAAAACAAATTCTGTTTGGTGCGGAAATTAAAGATTTGGTGGATAGTGAACTGGAACAAATCTTTAGGGATGTTCCCAGCAACGATGCTGGCCTTGATTTATTGGGCGGAGACGGATTGCCATTGATCGATGCGTTGACAATGTGCGGATTAGTCAAAAGCAAGGGAGAAGCCCGGCGGCTGGTGGAACAGGGAGGCGCTTATGTGAACAATTATCGCCAAACCGATCTCGATACGCGACTCAACGCCGGCCATTTGGCCAGCCAGACAATCATGGTGCTTCGCAGTGGCAAAAGAAAATATGCGCTGCTGCGATTTAAGGACGCGATGGGGAATCCGGGATAACGTGAAAGTGTGTTTCGCCGCAACCAAACGTGGCGCAGTGCCCGTTGTACTCCCAGCAATCATGGCAATGGGGCGTCTTACAGCGAGCGCAAACGACCATCGCACCCTCGATTGACTGACTGCAAATTGGGCAGGTTGCGTCTTCGATAATGCTGGCTTCGTCCCCCCGCAAAAATTCAATCCCTTGAGCGTAGGCCAGCGACAGTTGATCAAATAATCCCAAACCAGTGTCGAC
>JBGTHU010000035.1:0-2635 GCA_041745975.1 Mariniblastus sp. | reverse complement strand
GCTTGATCATCAGCATTTTCGAAAGGGTTGTCGACCTCTTGTTGATGCCAACGCTCCACCATTTGCTGATGTAAGTCGATGATTTTCTGAACATTTATGGTAGCCATGAAAAACCTATTTTTTTTGAATCCACGAATCGATGGAATGAAGAATAGCTCTCCTCGATTCCATACAAAATTCAGTAATGACAACAGTCTAACTGATTTTCGCGATAATAAATTAATTGGCAATCTTTTCAGTGAAAGTCTATACCTTACCGTCTCGAATTCCCTTTAAGAACCCCCAGAACCCCCGACCCATCCGATTTGATCGAGGGCGAGGGATTGACGGAAGGACTGCACAATTTAGAATCATAGCTGATCACGGTTCCGAATTATCGGATTGATCAGTTAGCAAATCATCGCATTCTCCCAATTCATTTTTTGTTTTGAATGCCTCGCCACTTCTTAATCCGGAAATTGCAATGAAGTTCATTAGAAGGACTAATCACGTGTTCAAAAATGACGTTCCTGAAAAGGTTAGTACAGATCGATTTTCTCAAAGTCATTCCTTGTTGGGTTGCCTAAGTTTTTTGCGAGGGATAAGAGTTTGGATTTTTCTATTGGCTTGCCTTGCATTGGCTGACGCTGGCAACGCCCAACCAGTCGATTGGCATCATTGGAGGGGGCCGGAGTTAAATGGCTACTCACGCGAACGGAATCTCCCCTCGGATTGGAACCCTCGCACAGGGGAAAACGTTCATTGGAGGCTAGAACAATATGGCACCCGGTGTACACCGATCGCGATGAACGGAAAGCTCTACTTTGTCAGTCGCCATCTTCCCGAGACCAATCAAGAAGCTGAAAAGATTGTTTGCCTTGATGCGGAAACGGGTGAAATGATATGGGAGAGCATCCACAATATTTTTCTTTCCGATGCTCCAGCGGAACGAGTCGGTTGGGCCGCTTGTGTCGGTGATCCTGAGACGGGCTTCGTTTATTCGTTTGGCGTGGGGTGCGTGTTGAAGTGCCTGCATGGTGAGACAGGTGAAGTTATCTGGGAGCGGTCGATGTTGGAAGAATTTGGTATGCTGTCCACCTATGGAGGACGAACCAATTATCCTCAAATTTTTGAAAATTTAATGTTCATTGGTGGGGTCATGACTCAGTGGGGAGAGAACGCAGTCCCCGCCCAGCGAATTGTTGCCTTAGATAAACGAACTGGTGAATCCGTATACATTAAGAGCACCCGGCCCCGCCCCCAGGACACCAACTACAGCAATTTGGTGTTTGCTAATTTTAACGGCCAAGCCGCGATGGTGTTCGGAAGTTCCGACGGTGCCCTGTATGCGATTCAGCCTCGCACCGGAAAAACTATCTGGCGGTATCAAGCTTCTCCACGAGGTTTTAATACGACGCCGATCATTGTCGATGGCCGAGTTTTTTGTGCCTTTGGCGAAAAAAGTCAAGCAGACACGACCATATTGGGGGGAGCCTTTGCACTGAACGGATTGTCCGAAGGTGATATTCCAGAGGAGGAACTACTTTGGAAGATCAATGGAAAAATTGTGAATCGGGCAATGCCAATCTATATCAACGGCTTGGTCTATTTTATTGATGATGGTGCTGGAATTTTTGCGGTCAATCCCGACTCTGGCGAGATTGTTCATCAACAAAAAGTCGGGCGAATTATGTTTGGGTCGCCCCTTTATGCCGACGGGAAATTGTACATCGGAGAAGCAACGGGAAATGTGTGGATCTTCGAACCTCAAGCTGACGGCAAGCTGAAACAACTTTCCCGCGTTCGTTTGAACAATGAAGAAATATTTTCTTCTCCAATCGCCTATCGGGGAAGAATTTATCTATCCACAACCGAGGCTCTGTACTGCATTGGGCCAGCCGAAGTTAATCCGGTTGCTGATCCCATTCCCGCAACGCCTGCCGAGGCCCCTATTGGTGACAAAACCTCGATTGCTCATATTCAAACGATTCCTGTCGAATCTTTGATTGGCAGTGGTGATTCGATTGAATTCCGAAGCGAAGCGTTTAATGATCGAGGACAATCGCTCGGGCCAGTCGCCGCCGAGTACTCGTTGGTAAACAGCCCGGGTGCATTAGACGGTAATCGTTTTACCGCTCCGACTGATAACGGCCATCATCCGATCCGAATCGCCGCGAAATATGGCGGAATTGCCGCTCAGGCACGGGCAAGGGTTATTCCTCCACTTCCCTGGAGTTTTGATTTTGAAGATGGAAAAGTCCCACCGACTTGGATCGGCGCTGCCTATCGCCATCAACCGGCGGTTTTCGAAGGCGAGAATGTTTTACAGAAAGTCTCCACGATTCCCATTGGAACCCGCAGTCAACTTTGGATGGGGCCATGGACTCATTCCGACTACACGGTGCAAGCCGATCTATACTCGACAACCCAAGAGGGGGAACGAGCTGACATGGGGATCGTCAATCAACGTTATACACTCGATTTAATGCGAAAACCGGAATTGCAAATTCGATCGTGGACGCCTCGATTGGAACTGCGTTTTGCCAAGACGATACCCTTTCAATGGGAGCCAAATCAGTGGTACACCATGAAATTCCGCAGCGAAAATCACCAGCATGGCGTCACGCTTAAAGGAAAAGTCTGGAAACGAAACGAG
>JBGTHU010000034.1:0-6078 GCA_041745975.1 Mariniblastus sp. | reverse complement strand
AATCGGGAATGGGCGGTGAATACTTTATTCAGCAAAATGAAGTTTCGGTAAAAGTTGCGTCGGGAACTGTGGCTCTGGTTGGTGTCGATCCCGTTCAAGTCAACTTTGGACAGAGCTTTACCGATCCGATTGTGATCGTCAGTCCCCCTAAAAATGTCAACAGTCAAATCCCTTTAATTGTTCATGCTTCTAATGTCACGCCAACGGGATTCCAAATGTATATCTCGAACTGGAATGAAGATTCTGAAGTCAACATTTTCGAACAAGTCAGCTATCTAGTTGTTGAACGAGGAATCACCCATTTGAGTGGAGGTCAGTTCATCGTAGCCGGATCGCGGACAGTGGATGATGGTACATTTTTCCCAACTTCGTTTGCCCAAGCATTTTCAACGACGCCAGTCGTGATACCGACAACAGTTTCAACCCTCTTTTCGCCTCCTCGAGCCGTGCGTTTTAACAACATCACGAGTTCTGGGTTCGAGGTCCGAACCCAATTCAACGAAGCCGGCAATGTCCCAGTTGACGATCAAATAACAGTCAATTACATTGCGATGGTTCCCGGTCGACATACCATAGGCAATGTTATCATGGAGGCTGGATTAACCTCTAACTCCGTGAACCATGAGCCCTTCAATTTGAGTTTCGAAGAGCCGTTTTCTGGAGTTCCGACCTTTGTTGCCAATATTCAAACCTACAATGATCCTGATCCGGCAGTGCTGCGCCTAATTTCCTTGTCGACAACCGGTGCAATGATTTATATTCAAGAAGAGACAACCTTTGACCCGGAAACGGCCCATGGCAATGAGCAGGTTGGATATGTTGCCTTTTGGAGTTCGGCACCGGAAGCAATGGAATTCTTGCAAGACAAGTTCCGCTTGGTATTCAGCGATCAGTTTGTGACCAAGGAGCCGTTGAAGGAGTCTCGTATCGGAGATCAATCAAACCGATTCGTTCCACCTAAGAATAAAATTCGAGGAGCCGACGACGGATTATCGACACGGTTCCAACTCAAGTTATTGTCGGGGGTATCAACTGAAAAGCTGAATCAAGGCTCGTCCAAGTCGAGTTGGAAAGCTTCGTCAGACCGTGAGTTTCAAGATCTTGATAGTTTCTTTGTGTCCTATGCTGATTCAACTGAGGAAATCTTCGTGGAAATTTTTCGCAAGTAGTTGCTGCTGAGTCATCCTGCAATGTAGTTGGCAACGGACCACTCCATTGGTACTCGGTGGCCAAAGGAAGGCCAAAACAAATCCATCATGGGCACGACTTCTCGCTTCAAACGGCTGAAGTACTACCTTATTTCAAGTCAAATAAAGCGATCGATGTCGGTTTCAAAACTGGCCAGCACTCACTATGGGTCAGGTCGTCAGCGAATCGTTATTAAATGCGAGACAGCAATGGGTCCGATCATTCGATGACATAAACAGCGGTCGTTCCACTGACTTCATTGCCAACCACCAACAGTGGACGACCCAAACTATCGGGGCTCTGAGCGGCTGGGATAAAGCAAAGCCCCTCAGGCCCTAAGTCGGATTGGGTGTGGTCTGCGGAGCTATTTTCGGCGATCGAAAAGTCCCGAGTGTTGATGTATTGAATGAAGCGAACGGAATAGGGGTCGGTCACGTCGTAAGCCATAATCCCTCCGACTCGTTCTAAGCCCAAGAAAGCATATATTTTACCGTTGATTTCACCCACAGCCAAACCTTCAGGTTCCGGTCCTTTGCTTGGCGATCTTCGATCGAGCTGAATATCACGGTCTTGATGATCCGCGTTAAAAAAGTCGGGGTACGTTTGGGCGATCGTGTCTTCCAGTTGGGACCCGGTGTCGAAAACCAATTCTAGTTCTTCCTGACCCACCTTCCAGATCGCCATCGAGCGCCCGCCGAAAGCGTACAAGGCGTTGTAAACACAGTTTTGCCTCGAGTTGCCGCTGAGTTCGCTGGGGTCGCACCCCTTGGCGTTTGGTACAAATCCCATCGTCGTCGTTACTAACAGTCGCCCCAATTGATCGTTTTGCTGCAAGCTGGCAGCGTTGGGGAAGGCTTGTGGATCGAGTTTCAGTGAAGCGACGCGAGCTTCTTCAGACCAGCCATCCCAGTCTCTCGAGTCCCCTTCGTTAGCTCCAATCACATACGTCTCATTTCCGATTTCGAGCAACCGGATTGTGTCAGGTTGAAACATGCCATACACGGGCCAGTGGCGAATGTTGATCCCACCATCTCGGTCGCTGGCGTCAAATCCGTTGCCGGACCACTGGCCATTGGTTGACCAGTCTTTGTATCCCAAGGGTAGAATTCGAGTGACGGTAGCGGAGGGGATGTCGACCAGAGCAATGGCATTGTTTTCTTGCAAGCAGACAAAAGCCGTTCGGGAGTCTCTGCTGACTTCGATCCACTCCGGCTCCAAATCTTGAGCCACCGTAGCACCTGGTCCGAAAATTCGAACCCCCTTCGCCCGCAACTCATCGGCTTGGTCATTAAAGGCACGAAAATCAGCCGTTTTGACGCGCGTGAGATCGATCGATTCAATACCGCCGCTGACATCCACGATGGTGACCGAACCTTCCGGGTCCTTTGTGTAATCATCGTTTGGTTCCCCTTCGTTGGCTACCAGCAAATAGTGACCATCGGGTGAAAACGTTACGGCATCGGGAAGTGCACCAGTTGGTACGACCGACTTTCTTTGTCCCTGTGGGTTATAGAATGCCACGAACCCGTTATCTGTTTTTTTTTCGGCTTGAACCGCCACGGCAACTATCCCATTCTTAACTGCGACGCTATTGGCATCCGCTCCTAAATCGGAAACATCAATCGAAAAAAGCAGGTTGGGATGCGATGGATTTCGTAAATCCAACACGTCGACTTTGCCGCTGAACGCATTGATTACAAACACACGCTGGGTCTGTGGGTCGTACGCAACAATCTCGGCTCCACTCTTTTTGTAGACTCCGCTTTCATAGCGGCCCAACAGCGAAAGTCGAATATCGACCGACGGCGAGTCCGAAGCATGGGAGGAATCGTTGAAAGAAGCTCCAAAAGAACCGTCGGAGAAAACTTGGCGGGGCGCCGCCCGCATCGACAGCATCGAGATTGCTGAAAGGGCGACCACGAGGCTGACATTAACGGAAAAAAGTGAAAACAGTGTTGATTTCATTAGAGTTTTTTTGGACAGGTTGATTCGGTCTTAGAACGTGATTAAAAATGTTAGCGGAACGGCGCGAACCGACCGGTGTCGGCCCTCAGAACGTGATTAAAAATGTAGGCGGAACGGCGCGAGCCGTCCGGTGTCCGCCCAAAAAATTCCCAAAAAATTCCCTAAATGCACCGCGATCGCTTGCGGTCACCGCTAGAAAAAAGCGCTGACTCAATCTTAAAACTTGTTCTTAGCCAAGCGGTAAAGGACACATTGCTCCAAGGGGTATAGCGGGGAATTCCGGCCTCACCTTTACACGAATTATCTTAACGATTTGGGCCCGTATGCCAACAATCGTTAACAAAAATTAACACTCCAAAAATTAACAATTTCTTAACAAAAAACAAACAATCGATTGGTAGCATTTCGCCGAATTTAGAGTTCTGTATTTCGAGTTTTTTCCTCTACGCTTTAAATTTATGACGGGCTGGTTGCCAGAAGACTTGCTGGACGAACGAGCCTACCAGTTGCACAACTTTTTTCGGAGAAAAATGGTGAATCAGTTTAATTCACGCAAGGGTTTTACTTTAGTTGAACTGTTGGTGGTCATTGCCATCATCGGGATTTTGATCGGTATGCTACTTCCTGCTGTCCAGCAAGTACGCGAGGCCGCTCGGCGAGCATCTTGTTTTAATAATTTAAGGCAATTTGGTATCGCCATGCACAATTATGAGAGTGCTTTTATGGCGTTTCCACAGTCGCGACCATTTGATAACAATGGCCAGCGAATGAGTTGGTGTATCTTGGTTCTTGATTTCATCGAGCAAGGAAATTTGGCGAACATTTACGACAAGAACATCCGTTGGACAACGGGCACTAACGTGGCCGCTGGACAGAACGTGATTCCCGTTTTCGTTTGTCCCTCTTCTCCTCCGGGAACAGTTCGATTTCCTGCCTATGGAACGGGTTCGGATATCGATGGTAACATCATGGGGCCCTCGGATTACATTGTAATGCACCGAGTGCGTCGGCGATTTTACAATGCCAATGGCATCCCCAACCCTCAAGATATCGACCAAGATGGGGTTTTAGTACAAAACGACCAAACACCCATTTCTAGTATCTATGACGGCACCAGCAACACGGTCATGTTCATGGAAAATGCGGGACGTCCCAATTGGTATTTGTTACGTCGAGAGATGGGAACTCCCCTCCCCCGCCCTGAAGGTTTTGGATGGACTGATCCCGACGGTGGTGCTGGATCGATGGACGGTACTGACCCTGTTACGGGTGCCATTAACGGCGGCAGTGGCATGGGAAGAGGGATCATGAACATCAACAATGACAGTGAACCATACAGTTTCCACCCTGGTGGAATGGCCGTATCGCGAGCGGATGCTTCGGTAGCGTTCATGCCGGAATCAATCAGTGCCGAAGTTTTTGCAGCTGTTCTTACGCCTCGCGGTGGTGAAGTGAACACGGACTTTTAGTGGCCGGTTTGGAAAAGCATGAAGTATTGCCTGCACTCCCTTTCCACTCCCTTTTCTTCTGTCCCCGGCCAGATTGTCTGGCCGGGTCGTAGGTTGGGGAAGTTAGAAAGGCGTAGTGCATTTGCATGCTATTTTTTCTGAAATTTTAAAATACAAGATACGCAATGACGTTTTGTCGGAGAAATCATGATGAGGATTAGGCAGGAGGCAACAATCGCTTCTTTGTTTTCAATATTGCTTTGTGTTTGCTTGACTGGTTGCGATAATCGACCTAGCAAGCCGGAGACGTTTCAAGTTAGCGGTAAGTTGTTGTTGCCCTCGGGAGCACCCGTTACCGGTGGAACGATGGTCCTTCGCCCTGAAAACGGAGTCTTTGGTGCGATCGCAACGATCCAATCGGATGGATCATTTACTTTGGAGGACGCCGGTAAGCCGGGAATTGTTCCAGGAAAGTATCAGGTTTTCGTCCGATTTTCAGATGCCGATCCCGTTGCGTTACGTAAAGCAGTCCACCAGCGTTATCAGGAAAGCACCGATGATGGAGATTCTGATGTGATTATCGACGTCCAACAAAACAACGACAACTTGGAAATTCGGTTGAAGCGTTAAAAGGATGACAAAGATCGTCGAGCCAATCCTTTTCTACATCGGGTTTTCAATGTTGGTTTGCTTGGATCTGGGCGCAGCATCATAATATCGGCGTCTGTTGATACAGAAAGAACCTCTGTGGTGACACAACTACTGGTGAAATAACCAGGCTGAGGGTTCATCAATGACTCACGCATTCAAAACGTCGGCTGACTTCAGTCGGCGTTTTGTATTTTATGTTCTCGGTATTGCCGCCAGCTTGTTGGCGTCGATGTTTTCTTGGTTGATCAGTTTGAGCACTTGATGACATCAATTCCGATCACCAACGAGTAAACTTTTCAAGTCACTTTCATTTGTTCCCCAGCCTAGTAAAATACGGACTAGGCAGAAACAGCAACGTCTTAGCGGTTTTTGGATAGATAAAAAACGGGAATGATTTAGAAGCCAAAAAACAACGGTAGGCAACCGATGGATTCAACGCAAACTTCCATTTTGCAGATTTTGCAACGCTCCGATTTGAATCGGGCCGACGCTGTCGAACATGATTGTTGGTCAAGGTTCGTTACATTGTACACACCGCTCTTTTTCGAGTTCACGCGGCGCTTGCGAATACCGGAATCCGAACAGTCCGATACGGTTCAAGATATGTTCGTTCAGGTGCTGAAAAAAATCTCTCAGTTTCGGAGAGAGCAAGACGGAAGTTTTCGAGGCTGGCTTTATCGTGTTTTGAGAAACATTTGGATTGATCGCATTCGTCGTCAACATTTCTTGCGGCAAGGTTCTTTGGAAGAAAGTGGTCCGGTGGAGATGATCGATCCGGCGGAGCTTATCGATCCGGCGGAGCTTATCGATCCGGCGGAGCTTATCG
>JBGTHU010000033.1:0-6162 GCA_041745975.1 Mariniblastus sp. | reverse complement strand
TGTGCTCGCGGACGATCGCCAAGTCACCGACCAGGCGATCTGCAATCTTGGTAATTTCTTCCCGGCCAAAGACTCCTACAAGCGCATCGATTTCCGGACGATCGACCAAAAGCTGCTCTTTTTGACGTTCGGCCAAGCAACCTGAAACGATTACCCCTTTGGTTTTTCCGTTTTTCTTTAATTGGATCATTTCGTCAATCGCCCCGAATGACTCTTGCCGAGCCTGTTCGATGAATCCGCACGTATTGACGATCACAAAATCACTCTGTGCGGGATCACCGATCAACTGGTAGCCATCCAGCTTCAACAATCCCATCATTCGTTCGCTATCAACGGTGTTTTTTGGGCAACCTAAACTGATGAAGGCGTAATTCCCCTTAAAATCGGGAGTAACTGGTTGATTATTGAAGTTTGACAAAATTTGAAATCCAGGGGCGATCGGTGTAAAACACAATTAAAGCGATGACTTGTCACTAAAAACGTAGTCCTATCGTAGCTTATTTGGTTGCAATTCTGAAGTGGTAAAATGGTGCAAAAAAGCGACTGGCGGAGATCCACCGACAAACCGTTCGGTTGCAGGCGAAAACGGTCTTTTTCTTGGCCTGTCACAGTTTCAACAGCCGAGGGGGATTCGTTCCGGTTTAAGCGAACCGAACCTTGGTCTCCCGTTCAATCGCCCATTCGGCAAATTACCTGACGATTTACCTGACATTAACATGCGGTTTATTCAAAGCGAGATCGGCTGTTCATTTTTGCTGCCAGCACGAGGATTGAGGCGAATTAGCGCAAATTTGTCACCTGATAGCAAAATTCAATCAAAATAAGGGGGGTTTTTGGCAGTTCGAACGACTATAATTGAATTAAGGTCGTATTCGGCAAAAAATTCCGATACATTTTATGTTTGGCAGGGGTATTAGTTTCGGTTCAACGATTGAAATGATCGAGCCAAACATTGTTTACTTATCAACCGTATAAGTTCGACGGGACACTTGTTGTTCTGATCGCTTGGGTTCCCGTTTTCTTTGGCTGATCGACGCGTGGAACGAATTTTGAAAAAATAATATTGACACCTATATGAATTTTAGTTTTCCATTGTTTGTTTTAATTTTTTGGATGCTGTTTCTCGGGCAAGTTCTGCCTGGTCAAGAGCATCAGGCGAATCAAGACCAGCGTGATGAGTCCGCGCAGCGAGCAGCGTTGTTAAGTTGCAATGAGCTATTGGATCCACAGTCTTCCCCTCCAGCGGGAAAATCGGGTGATTTGGGATTTGCCAGCGAAAACGTCGATTTGCTAGCTCGTCTGAGCCTGGACGAACTCGTTCCGAACAATCCCGCAGTCCGAGGGAGCGGGATTTGGGGCTGGACAGATGCCAATGGCAACCAGTACGCCCTTGTCGGATTGTCGAATGCCACCGTCTTTGTCGACATCACCTTACCGCAGCGCCCCGTCGTTTTAGGTAGGTTACCATCCGCTCAAGGCAATTCTTCTTGGCGAGAGATCCAGGTCTACCGTAGTCGAGCCTTCATTGTTGCAGCTGGAAGTGAGAACTCGGAGCATGGAATACAGGTTTTCGATTTAAAACAACTTCGGCAACCGAGTCCCTCATCCATTTTCAAGCACAATCACCTGCTGACTGAAATCGGTCACGCTCGCGGTATGGCCATCAATCAAAGGAGTGGCTTTGGTTATGTCTACGGCTCGCCCAGTCTTTACTCAAAAGGCGGTTTGATCGCTCTCGATTTGAAAAATGACGGTTTTCAGCCGGAAATCGTCGGTGTTTTTCCGGATGTTGGCGAGGTGACCAGCGTTCAGGTCGTCACCTATCACGGGCCCGATCGCCTGCGGTGGGGTCGTGAGTTCGCGATTTGCCTCTGCGGGTCGGCTCTGATAACCGTTGATGTGACCGACAAGCGGGCGATGAAAATCATATCCAAAGTCGAATTGCCAGAATCTGCCTTTGCTCATCATGGCTGGCTGTCTGAAGATCACTCGTTTCTGTTCATGTGTGACAAACTTGACGAGAAAATATCTGATCAGGAGTTTACCAAAACGCCTTCGAGTATTCCGTCGAGCGGTTTTACGCGGACTCACGTTTGGTCAATGAAGTCGCTGGACAATCCCGATTATTTGGGCCAAATCGAAGGAAATCGTCGAGGCGTCGATCACCGCGTTTTTGTCAGTGGCGAATTTATTTTTCAAGCTAATTTCACAGGTGGATTAAGCGTTCTCGATGGAAGTGAGGCTCAACTATTGCGGCACGTTGAATTGGGACACTTTGACACCTATCCGCAGTCGGAAGATTTGAGCTTCAATGGAGCGTGGTCAGTGTTCCCTTTCTTTTCATCTGGAGTGATCGTCGTCAGTGATCGACAAAACGGATTGTTTGTTCTCCGATTTACACCGCTTTAATTATCTCTTGATCCGCTCAAATTGGTTCTCGAGATTTTATCGGTTGACTTTTTGAGTATAGCTCCAAATACTTGCTATATTAGCACATTACGTTTCTAGTTCCGCTGGGTTACCCTGTCAAAAGATCGCTACCAGGGCCAGGTATGACCGCTGGAATATTGTCATGTGGAGCTTACCCATGCCCCCTAAAAATGTTTCAAACAATTGCCCTCCGAATGGCGCTGACGACCGACTGCCTACGGGAGAATGGAATGGTTATTACTTAGAGTCTCATCAACCTCGCCGTGGCTGGATGCATCTCTATTTGAACTTTAACAACGGAGTCATCTCTGGCGAGGGAACGGACTACGTAGGGCCTTGGCATATTCGCGGCAGCTATGACTTGCAAACCAATCAAAGTTCATGGGTTAAGCAATACTTGGGCAAGCACCAGGTCGACTATCGCGGGACAATCAGTAACGACGGAATAATGGGGAACTGGCTTATTGGATCTTTCACCGGCGAGTTTCACATTTGGCCTCGTTCGATGGGGCATTTAAATGAGCTTTACCTGCAAAATGATCGAGATCTGGGGGTTGATAATCCGGTCCCCAGCATGAAATTGGGAACCGTGCCGTGCGACCGAATTCCCGCCGAAATGCTATCAGGACAAGTCTGACGGATCTGGCGCATCGACTTACACGGACTTTAATGGCGTACTGCAGATGAGGGTTTGGTTAGCCTAATTAGCCCAGCATTTCCAAGACGACCATAATGGTGAGTCGAAGTTTTTCTGTCGATGGAAGGAGGCAAACGGGCAAAACGTACCCAAGAATCGGGCCGTTCAAATTAAAGGTTGCATATTCGCCGTTCAATGGTTACCTTTGAGAGCTTAAACTGGGTGTCAAACAAAAGATTGCCGGCTCCCAAGTAGTCAGGACTTTCCATGCCGCCGTGGTTGATGGTAAATTTTTATCTTTCGCTGGTTAAAAGTCCGATTGTTAGCGTTTCGTTAGAAAATTTTGAGTCTTCCCTATGGTATCATTTTTGCCGACTGAACAACTTCCTGAAGACCAGCGCGTGGTGCTCACCGGGCTCGGTTTGGCCTCCCCGAACGGGAATGATCTGGCCGATTTCCGATCAGCCTTATTGGAGGGGAAAAGTGGTGTTCAAGACTACGAAATCCGCTATTTTGGCAAAACCATAGCGGGAATCTGTGATTTCCCGGTGACTAAACACCAAACCCGAAAAGACGCTCGGAGAGGAACCCGAGCGGGAAGTATCGGGTGCTATTGTGCGCATGAAGCGCTCCGAGACGCTGGTATCGACTGGGAGAACACGGATTCATCAAGAGTCGGTGTTTATATCGGGATTACGGAACACGGCAACGTTGAAACCGAATCGGAAATTCACGAAATCAAGCAATTTGATTATGATGTCAAAGTCTGGACTCATCATCACAATCCGCGCACGGTGGCCAACAATCCGGCAGGAGAAATTGCGTTAAATTTGGGAATTACCGGCCCGCATTACACGATTGGGGCGGCCTGTGCGGCCGGCAATGCGGGGTTGATTCAAGGGTTGCAGATGTTGAGGTTGGGTGAATGTGATCTGGCATTGGCCGGTGGCGTATCGGAATCTATTCATACGTTTGGGATTTTTGCTGGTTTTGCCAGCCAAGGCGCTTTGGCGTCACATGTTGACCCTTCCCAGGCTTCTCGACCCTTCGACGCCGCTCGCAACGGCATCGTGGTCGCCGAAGGGGGATGCATTTACGTCTTGGAGAGGCTCTCCGACGCGAAAGCACGAGACGCCCGAATTATCGGCGAAATTATCGGATATGGGATCAATACGGATGCAACCGATTTTGTGCTGCCCAACCCACAACGACAGGCTCAATGCATGCAAATGGCCTTAAATCGCGCCGGGATCATGGCAGAACAAATTGACATTGTCAGCACCCATGCTACCGGAACCGGACAGGGGGACGCACTGGAATGTCAGGCGGTGCGAGAGATTTTCGGGAAAAGTGAAAAAACTTGCATCAATAATACAAAAAGTTTTATCGGGCATTCTATGGGAGCGGCGGGCGCGTTAGAATTGGCGGGAAATATACCCTCATTCCAAGACGGTTGGGTTCACCCCACCATCAATGTGGACGACTTGGATCCAGAATGTGAAATTCCCGGATTAGTATTGAATGAGCCTCGAAAAATCGGGAAAATCAAGTATATTCTTAACAATTCGTTTGGTATGTTAGGGATCAATTCCGCTACGATTATTAAACGTTTTTGAAGTTGTTCGGCGACATAAAAAATATCGAGCCGAAGGTAGTTTTTTAACACAAAAAAGCGAGTTTTGAAATTTAGGAAGAGCCCATGGCACCTGCAGAAATTAAAGAAGTTATTATTGACATCCTTTCCGATATCGCCCCTGACGAGGATCTAACTCAATTGCAAGACGAAGTTTCCTTTCGGGAACAAATGGAATTGGACAGCATGGACTTTTTGGACATCGTGATGGAGTTGAGAAAGCGATATAAGATCCAAATCCCTGAGGAAGATTACGGAAATCTGGCTTCGATGGATTCGACGGTCAGCTACCTGACTCCCAAAATGGTCGATTGCGTGCCCGCATAACTTGATGCCCGCTGAATTTTTTGACAAAGCGGCTGTAAAAAATATTCCGCCCAATATTTTAGTTGCCGAGTGTTTTTCAGAACGCGTTCACGAATTGGTAAATTTTTTCTGCCGTTCGTCTAAATCACTGGTCGGCCAACTTTAGCAATGTACGATACCATCATTATCGGCGCCGGAATGTCAGGTTTGGCTGCCGGGATTCGTTTGGCCCATTACGACCAACGGGTTTGCATCTTAGAGCGGCACTATACAATTGGAGGTCTGAACTCCTTCTATCGGATGAACGGACGCGACTACGATGTGGGGCTTCACGCAGTTACCAACTTTACTGAGAAAGGGGCCAAGAAAGGACCGCTGGCCAGAATACTCAGGCAATTACGATTCAAGTGGGAAGATTTCGCCCTGGCCCCGCAGAGGGGATCGCGAATTGTTTTTCCCGATTGTCAACTTCGTTTTGACAATGACATCGAACTACTACGCTCTCAGGTCGCCCTCCGTTTTCCCCACCAAATTGATCGTTTTAATCAATTGCTGCTTCAGATCGTCGATTACGACGACCTGGATCAAGCCGCATTTGAAACTTCCGGTCGAGCGGTCCTCAATGAAACACTTTCTGATCCACTGCTGATAGAAATGTTGTTGTGTCCCCTGATGTGGTATGGCAACGCCGCTGAAGGGGATATGGTTTGGGGCCAATTCTGTATTATGTTCCGCAGCATTTTTCTAGAAGGATTCGCTCGTCCCTACAAAGGGGTGCGATTGATTCTGAAAAACCTGGTTAAACGTTATCGTGGATTGGGTGGTGAACTAAAATTGCGGCACGGTGTCAAAGAGATTCACGTCGACAAGGGGCGTGCCGTAGCCGTGGAACTGGATAATGGTCAAGTCTTGGAAGGGAAACGGATTCTCTCGTCCGCAGGTCGCTTGGAGACCTTGAGGCTCTGTTCAGACACATCCGAACCCGACCCCCGCAGTGCGGGGCAGTTGACGTTTATTGAATCGATTTCGGTACTCGATCGTGAGCCGGAAAAAATTGGCAACCGCGATACGATCGTGTTTTATAACGACTCGGAAAAATTTCACTGGGAGAAACCGGCGGAAGAATTGTGCGACACGCGCACGGGAGTCATTTGTT
>JBGTHU010000032.1:0-7218 GCA_041745975.1 Mariniblastus sp. | reverse complement strand
AAGGAGAGAGACACTGCTTCAAACGAATCAGAAATTCACCGTCGATCTGCTAGTGGATTCCCGCTTTGGAGTAATACCCCGACAGTACAATGGCTCGAACTTCCTGAGTTGTCCTTTCAGCGAGTGGCGGCGGTAGAATATGAAGGCAAATCCTGCGTTGAAATAGAAATTACTTTTATAGAGCCAGAGAAATTTTTTTATACCGGCAAAGTCGGGGGACAATACGATGAGAATTCCTGGAAATTTGCCCGTGCAACCCATTTTTGCACCGTTATATTTTCACCTTCCGAATTTTGGTTGGTAAGAAGTATTGATGGATATCTGAGTGGAAATCCTCGAGATAAGAATGAAAAAGAAAAATATTTGTTCACGCGAAAATACGATCATGTTTTAACCGGGGTTCCTCACATGACGTTAGAAGAGAGCTTTTACGGCAACAGTAGGTATTCAGAGACTCCATCCAGAAGGTCAATTTGCCGCTATGGGAAAAAGCCTCCGTTGGATGAATTTCGTGTGTCGACCTATGGATTTCCCGAACCAGATTGGTACACGCCGCCATTAAACTGGAACCGGCTTTTAGTCATTTTGGCGTTAACTGTAATTGGGATTTCTCTCGCATTGGCGTTTCTTAAATTGTTGATAAAAAGAAAATAGTGATTTTCTTGGAGGTTTTTAGTACATGCCGAGGCTTGTTTTTTGTCGAGAAAACTAGCCCTGATCTGGGTCAAAGACAATTCCGTCGCAAGTAAGGTGTGGTTGCAATAAGTGACTTCAAGCTTGCACTTTCATACCATTACTTTATATCGCTGAACGGGTACAAATGAACAATACTAAAGCCTTTACCCTGATCGAACTGCTGGTGGTGATTATGATCATTGGGTTGTTGATCGGGATGTTGTTGCCAGCGGTGCAGATGGTGCGGGAGGCGGGGCGGAGAACCAGTTGTGCCAACAATATCCGGCAGCTGTCCCTGGGAGTGATGAACTACGAATCGAGCTTCGGACATCTGCCGATGGGCTTGGTCGTCACACCGTCCGCCGATGGGCGGAACCGATATTTTGGGATGACCTGGATCACGCGGACGCTTCCCTATCTCGAACAAGCGGGAATGTGGAACAATGCCCTGGAAGATTATCGAGCCGCCCCCAATCCGTTCCGTTCGCACCGGGGAATGCAGACGATCCTGCCAATCGTCAACTGCCCCAGCGACCCTGCAGCGGGTCAGATCCACTGGACTCATCAAAATCGTTTGGTGGCGTTGACGAATTACTTGGGGGTTAACGGTATCAATTATCGGAGTCGCGATGGGGTCTTCACCTACGATCGAGAGATTCGATTCTCGGAGATCGGTGACGGGCAATCGAATACGCTGATGATCGGCGAGCGTCCGCCGTCACCCGATTTCTGGTTTGGTTGGTGGTACGCCAGCGGATCGGGAACGGAGTCGACGGGTGATGTGATGTTGGGGATGGCGGAACTGAATCCGGAAACTTCGGGTGGAACCTCACCGTTTTTATCCGGTTGTCCCGACGGCCCGTATCAGTACGGACCCGGTCGGAACGAGCAATGCGACACGCTCCATTTTTGGAGTTACCACAGTGCCGGAGCCCATTTTGGTTTGGCCGACGGTTCGGTGCGGTTGATCCCTTACAATACGGATCAAACAATCATGGAAGCGCTGGCCACCCGCGCCGGTGGGGAAGTCGTGACGCTAGAGAATTGAGTGGTGGATGTATATTTAGGCGAGTCTGATCGTGCGATGGGCTCCAGACCGGTCCAATGCTTTTTCGGACGGTGTTCCAGGCTCGTCCAGGTCCTTTAGGATGAAGGTTGTAACCGTTCCCGGGTATTTGTCGCCTCACCGAATCGGCGAATTTTGTAGGGAGGTTGAGGCTCCCGCCGAAACATGGGGATTTTTTTAAATGTTTTGGGGGTAGGTTTCGGCAGGAGCCTCAACCTCCCTTGCTACCCGTGAACGGCTACTATTTTTTTCCCATCGCGCGCTGTTGTTGAAAAAATTCAGTCAGAATTTCACTGCACTCCAATTGCATCGCCCCGCGAATGATCTCGCAACGGTGGTTCAGCCGATCGTCTTGGAGAATTTGATACATCGATTCCACGCCCCCTCCTTTGGGCTCGGCCGCTCCGTAAACCAGCAGCGGGATACGCGAGTTCAAGATCGCACCGGAACACATAATGCAAGGTTCCAGCGTAACATAGAGTGTGCACTGTTCCAATCGCCAATCTCCCAACGATTCAGCAGCCTGGGTAATCGCCAGCATTTCCGCATGGGCGGTAGCATCTCGCAAAGTACGGGTCTGGTTATGGGCTGCCGCAATCACGCGTTGCTGATGAACGATGATCGCGCCGACTGGGACTTCATCTTGCTGAAAAGCGTGCAGTGCTTGCTGGTAGGCCAGCCGCATAAAATGATTGTGAACTTCATGTTCCATGTCCATCATGACGATGCCAGTCAATCTTTATAAAATGGGTTGCACAACTGATGCAAGGATCGTAGTGCCGTATCAGTTTTTCGCACTCGACCGTTGCTTGTTCATCGGGCAGATCGATAATGGATGGTATCAGGGCCCGCAAATCGGCTTCGATTTGGCCTTGATTTTGGGATGTGGGCGGAATAATGCAAGCCCCCGCAATTTTTCCTTGCTGATCGATCTCATAGCGATGGTACAGCAACCCACGCGGGGCTTCCGTGGCATGACAACCGCGGCCCGACTGAATTGGAATCGGAGTCAAACAGGGAAAGTCAGTCCGCCGATATTGCCGAATCAAATCCGCTGCCGTTTCCAGACTGAATATTAATTCAATTCCGCGAGCCAACATGCTACGAGCCTGATTTTTCAAGGGGCGTTCTGGGATCACTTGATCGCACAGTTCCTTTGCCAGTGGGGAAAGTTGCTCGCGACAGAGATTGACACGAGCCAGCGGTCCCACCAAGTAATTGCTCTCCTGCGGCAGCCGGACGCTGTGTAGAGCCGTGCTTTGCGGCATGTGACGTTCTTGGAAATGATCTTCATATTCCTCCACGGGAATTTTCAATCCATCGGAAGCCACCACATCCCCCAGGTTCAAGGGGTATTCACTGTCGTGTTTCAAGCTGACAAATTGGTAATCCATTTCTAAGGATTGGAAATTCCATTGCGAGATGGTTGGCAGCAATTCATGTAACGTATCCAGTGCCCACTCGATTTCGGGTAGCAGGGCATGTAAGGACTTGATATCCGGATGTCGGTAAAAACCTCCCACCGTCACATTGATCGGATGAATCGCTCGTCCGCCCAGCACGGTCAATAAATCGTTACCGATTTTGCGAATCCTCAGTCCATTTTCAAATAACTGGGGATGATCAGCGGCCATTTCAATCCCGCCTGCATATCCCAAAAAGTCGGGAGCGTGCAGCATCACCATATGGAGAGCGTGGCTCTCAATCCATTCGCCGCAGTACAGCATTCGCCGCAACTGCGATACGGGATCGGGGATTTCCATCTGCAAGCCTTTTTCCAACGCCTGGCAAGCACTCATTTGATAGGCCACAGGACAGATCCCACAGATGCGAGCGACCATGTCGGGAACTTCTCTCACGTCGCGGCCTTTAAGGAACGACTCGAAGAACCGCGGCGGTTCATAGATTCTGAGATGCACCCGTTCAATTTCGCGACCCCGCAAATGGATTTCTAATCCCCCTTCGCCTTCGACGCGAGTCAGCGCGGCAACGGTAAATTTTCGGATTTCAGTCATAGTTGATCACTGGCCTGTTTGAATTCGGGAGAGTTTGCATTGAAGCTTTTCAACAACGATTTGACTTGAGCAGGATGATGGCCCGTTTGTTGAAAATGATCACTCAAACTGACTAAATTAGGGGACTCCACGGGGCCAAAACAACCAAAACACTCGCGGTCGAAGGCTGGGCAAATCGCACCACATCCGGCTTGAGTGACTGGCCCCAGGCAAGCTACTCCTCGGGTGACTGCAACGCAGACGGTTTGCCGCAGTTTACATTCAATGCAGACACTGTAATTAGGAATCGAGGGCCGTCGATCGGCCATCAGGTCTCCCAAGACGCGAACCAACTGTTTGGCGTCTATCGGACAGCCTCGCAATTCGTAATCGACATTCACGTGATCGCCGATGGCAGTGCTGGTGGCAAGTGTTTGGATATAGTCGGGGTGGGCATACACCTGCCGAGTAAAATCATCGACATTTGCCCAGTTCCGCAGGGCCTGAATTCCGCCGGAGGTAGCACAGGCACCGATGGTAATCAAGTAGCGACAGTCAGATCGGATTTTCTTGATACGATGGATATCCTCTTCCGTTGTGACCGATCCCTCGACGATGCCAATGTCATAGGGGCCCGGTTCGATTCGTGATGTCGCTTCCAAAAAATAAGCGATGTGGACTTTTTCAGCCAATTTCAACAATTGATCTTCGAGGCTCAATAAGGCCAATTGGCACCCATCGCAAGAAGCAAATTTATAAACTGCCAACCGAGGTTGTCGCGAGTCGGAATTCCGGTATTGATCTCGAGATCGCTGGAGAGCTGGTGAAGTCGACTTAGGCATGGCTATAAATCCTCCACGGACAAAAAGGGCTCTAAGTGTTGGTAAGTAAACACGGGCCCGTCCTTACAGACAAAACTGGGTCCCAGTTGACAATGTCCGCAGAAACCGACGGCACATTTCATATTCCGCTCCATCGATAGAAAGATATGTTGTCGGTCGACCTTGCGAGCGAGAGCCTCATAGGCCACATAGCGCATCATGATCTCCGGCCCGCAGGTCATCACTCGGGTTTGCTCAGGTCGCCAAGAAATCCGTTGCATTAATGACGTCACCACGCCAATGGCACCTTGCCATTCTTCGCTGGCTCGATCAACGGTCACTTCGACCTGGATGTCGGCTTGCCGCCAATGAGGATACTGGTCGGGGTACAACAAATCCTCAGGGGTCCGCGCCCCATACATCAGATACACTTCTCCATAACGATCTCGATGATTCATGATGTGGTAAATCACCGGTCGCAGCGGTGCCAACCCCAATCCACCGCAGGCCAAAATAATATCACAGCCTTCACAATCGGCCACCGGCCAGGAATACCCAAAGGGACCGCGAAGAAGCATCGAATCACCTGCTTGATACCGGTGCATCGCCCGCGTCACATCGCCGACAGCGCGAACTGTGTGCTCCAATTGCTGGGGGGTTGCCGGATTGGAACTGATCGAAATCGCCGCTTCGCCGTAGCCGGGAATATAGATCATATTAAATTGTCCTGGTAGAAAAGTGTAGCTATCGGGAGCTTGCAGCACATACGTGTCGACATCGATTAATTCGGCGCGAATCTCTCGGATGGGCATGGCAATCGGCAGCCACAAGTCTCCCTTGGACAACGAATCGGCGGGCTTCGGTTGAATGTTCATCACAGCGGTCGGATCTGAATTTTGGAATGCTAGAGATTGTTACAGGTAATCTGAAAAATGGGACAGACCCTTTGGAGGCACTCCGGAGAGGTTCTGATTCCTTTTTCAGATCATGGATCGGTCTTCGGCACGGACTGTTGAATGGCAGCGATTTCCTCGGTCAAGTCGATACCGACGGGACACCAGGTGATGCAGCGACCGCAGCCGACACACCCCGACGTACCGAACTGATCGATCCAACCACCCAGCTTATGAGTCAACCATTGGCGGTATCGAGATGCCGTGCTCTTACGCACGGTTCCCGAATTCATGTAAGAATGACTTTCGGTAAAACAGGAAGCCCAGGTTCGATCCCGGCAAATCTCTGTCTCGTCCAATGAAGGGACATCTTCAACAGTACTACAAAAACAAGTCGGACAGACCAAAGTGCAATTGCCACATGCCAGGCAGCGCTGGGCCACCTCTTCCCATCGCTCGTGATGCAAGTTCGCGTACAACAAGTCCCGCAGATTGGTCGTTTCCATTTGCCGCTGGATGATGGGCAACGAATTGGCTTGATCCGCGACGGGTCGCGGATCCCCATCGGCCGACTCGACGGATTGGGCTGATTGGGCTGATTGGGCTGTGGGTGAATGGGATCCCGCCTGCATTCGATCGAGCAGGGCTTGGACGCCCCGTTGGGCAGTTTGTTGCAAATCGGGATGGCAAGGTTCAGCGGCGATCGCAGTCAGGATTTCTTTCCCTTGCGAGGTACCGACTTGAATCACAAAATCATTTTCGGTCTCTGTCAGTACCAAGTCGTATCCCTCCTTGACCGCGGGGCCGCAATCCATGCTATGGCAAAAGCAAGTCGGTGCCGATCGCTGGCAATTGACGGCGATCAACAACATCTTCTGTCGCCGTGCGGCATAGTCTTCGTCACAATAATCGCCATGCCAAAAGACTCGATCTTGAATCAACAAAGCCTGCAAGTCGCAAGCGCGGGCTCCGATGATGGCCGTTGGCGGAAAGTCAGCTTGGGGACGTTGGAAATCCCACTGGCCATCGGATTGACGTTTTCCGGTCAACAGCGTTTGACGAGGTGGGAAGGTATAGTTCTTCAGCGGATTCGCTCCTACGACAAACTCGAACCAGTTGTCATTGCCCGACTTGACCAAGCGATAACGCCCTTTTTCTTGATCGTCATGCAGGCCGATGGGTAGTTGCTGTGTCGAATGCACTTCATCAAACAAAATCGCGTGATCGCGAATCGTGGGCGCAATCACTCGATAGCCTTGGGCCAACAGGTGATCGATGATCAACTGCAGTTTCAGCTTGGGAATCGCATACCGATCGGCTGAATCTGGCTCTGCCCTATCACCCTCCATTTTTATTAACTCCCGCTATGTTTGTGATTGTCGGGGTTTCAGAGCTAGCCTCGGCAGTAACTGCTTCGGAGTGACTGTCGCTCGCGGAAAGGGATGGTCCGGACTCGGTTCCAAACACGTCCAACATCTGCAACCGGGCGGCATTGATCCGAGTCGACAATGTCTTGACCACCTTCCGCAGTATCTGGTAGCCGAATTCATGGTTCTGTTCACAGGCTTGACGAAGCCGATCCGCATCGATACGGATCAAATGGGTCGGCTCGAGCGTCTTGGCGGTGGCGGTAAAACAGGAATCGCTCAAAAACGGCGACCAACCAATCAACTCCCCTCGACCGACCGAAAGAACTCTACGGCAGCCAACTCCCGCCGCACAGATCTCCAGCGAAACGTGTCCCTCGACTACCAAATAACTAGCGACAG